>CAXAWD010000186.1:0-6989 GCA_963972325.1 uncultured Acidimicrobiaceae bacterium | reverse complement strand
GCCGCCGTTCGTGCGGTGCTGCCGGCCGACATCGCGCTGCTCGACGGGGCGCAGGCCGCGGCGGCGTTCGGCCAGATCAGGGCGGTGCGAGGGTTCATCGACTCCTACGAAGCTCGCCTGACCGCACACGTGCAGCACCTCAACGCTGCGGGCCAGAGCGCGCCGGCCGCCGACTTCCACACCCGCAACGGTGGCGTGTCCGCCAACGAGGCCCGCCAGAAGGAACGCCGGGCCGAGGCGCTCGGCCATGCACCTTCGCTGGCCGACCGGCTCGCCGACGGTGCGGTCACCGCCGGCCATGCCGATGCGCTCGCCAACGCCACCACGCGAGTCGACGACGAGATCCTCGCCGACTTCTTCGAGCACGAGGCTGCGCTCGCCACCGACGCCGCCCGCATGACCCCGGAGGAGTTCGGTCGCAACTGCCGCGACATGATCCGGCACCTCGAGCGCGACGCCGGCGTGGAGCGTGCCGAGCGCCAACGCCGCGAGACCCGACTCTCCAAGAAGATCGATCGTGAGGGCATGTACGTACTCAACGCCCGCATGCATCCCGAACTCGGTCATGCCGTGTTCAACTCGATCGATGCCGAAACGGCCGCGCTGGCCAAGGCTGGCGGCGACCGGTCGGTCGACCGAGCGGCCGTCGGCGCCGAGGCGCTGGGCAACCTCGTCACCGGTGGGCACCAGGCCCAGCGACCGGCCGAGGCCGAGATCCGCCTCCACGTCGACGAGCGCACGGGTTCGACGGGCGAACTGCACGAGCACTCGGTCTGCGAGTTCGACGACGGGTCCCCCATCCCGCCGGCCTCGGTGATCCGGTTGATGTGCAACGGCACCATCGTTCCCATCATCCTCGGCACCGACGGCGTGGCCGTCGACGTCGGGCAGGCCCGCAGGCTCGCCAATCGGGCACAGCGACGGGCCCTGCGGGCGATGTACCGAAGCTGCGCCTTCCACGGGTGCGAGGTGGCGTTCAACCGCTGCGAGATCCACCACATCCACGAGTGGGAGCACGGCGGCCCGACCGATCTCGCGAACTTGCTCCCGCTGTGCAGCCGGCACCACCACGTCGTCCACGAGGGCGGTTGGTCACTCCACCTCGAGCCCGATCGCACCCTGACCATCAGACAACCCGACGGCGAACTCTTCGCCACGGTCCCGCTCGAACGACCTCGAGGCACAGGCGCGACCGCTCGAACCGAACCGCCCGGCGACACCGGTCCGCCCGACGCTCCCGACCCCGCGCCACCTGACGACGCCGTCCTCACGCTCCCGCTCACGGCCTGATCCGACCGTTCCGTGGCAGCGGCGCGCCCCGACGCTCGACGCCGGTCGAGCGTCGCCAGCCCGGGCACCGCCACGGGGTCTCGGGTTCTCCCGACCCTCCCGCTTCGTCGCCGCCCGTCTCCGGCCACCGGCCGCCGCGATTCGCTCCACACGCAACCCATCGGTGCAGGACCACGGGGCACCGACTCGTACACTCGCTCAGGTGTCACGACTCCGCGAATCGACCGCTGCACGAACCCTGCTGAGCATCTGGTCGTGGTTCGTCCTCGGCGTCGTCGTGATCATCTTCACCCCGCTCACCGCGATCACCCGGCTCGTCACCGCACCGTTCGATCCCGGCCGCTACTACACCGGCTACGTGTTCCGTCGGCTCACCGTCGTCCACGAGAAGCTCAACCCGATGTGGACGTTCACCGTCAGCGGCACGATCCCCGACGACCCTCGCCACCCCTACGTCATCGTCGGCAACCACGAGAGCTTCGTCGACATGCTGCTGATCTCCCAGCTGCCGTTCGAGATGAAGTGGCTGAGCAAGAGCGAGTTCTTCAAGATCCCCTTCGTCGGCTGGATGATGTGGCTGTCGGGCGACATCCGTCTCGTCCGCGGCGACAAGAAGGCGGGCGTCCAGGCGCTCGTCGACATGAAGGACCGCCTCGCCAAGAAGGTCTCGGTCATGGTGTTCCCCGAGGGAACCCGCTCGAAGACCGGTGAGCTCGGCGAGTTCAAGGAGGGCGCGTTCCGCGTGGCGATCCAGACCCGCCACCCGATCCTGCCGATCGCCGTGCTCGGCACCCGCGACGCGCTGGTCAAGCACGACTGGCGGTTCGGATTCAGCGACGCCGAGGTCCGGGTGCTCGACCCGATCCCGACCGATGGGCTCACCAAGGCCGACGTGCCGGCGCTGCGCGACCAGACGCGAGCCGTCATCGCCGAGGCGCTCGACACGATGCGCGCCGAACGCGCCGCCGCCGCGTAACCCATGTTGCAAACACCGGTCCGCGTCGTCCAGACGCTGCGCCCCAAGGTCGCGGCCGGGGTGCTGACCGCCACGGCGGTGAGCACCATCGTGTTCTCCGCCACCCCGTTCCTCGTGCGGGGTGTCGCCGTCGATCAGGACGTCAGCGTGAGCACGGTCGGCATCATCTCGACCGCGCAACTGTTCGGATTCGGCCTCACCACCTGGTTGGCGGGCCGCTACCTCCGGGCTCGTCGGCGGATGCTCGTGATCGCCGTGATCATCGGGGCGCTCGCCAACCTGGCGTCGGGCTGGGCCCCGTGGTTCTCGTTCCTGGTCGGCACCCGACTGGTCAGTGGCGTCTCGCTCGGCCTGATCGCCTGGATCGCCTGGGCGGAGGTGTTCGGCGACAACGAGAAGACCGGCGACGTGGCCGTGATCGGCCCGCTCGTCGGCACGATCAGCGCGCCGATCGTGGCGGTCGTCATCGACCGTTCGGGCCCCGACCTCCTCTTCTACGGTCTCGCTGCGATCTATCTGCTGCCGCTGTTCTTCATCCGCAGCACCCGGCTCGACGCGGCAGCTCGGCCCAAGGTCGAACGTCACCGACCGACCCGGGCGGCGGCGGCGATCCTGCTGGCACTCGGGCTGATCACCTGCGGCGGTTCCGCCGTGTTCGTGTTCGCCGGGGTGATCGGCCAGGACAACGTCGGCCTGAGCGCGTTCGTGGTGTCACTCGTGTTCTCTGCCAACGCGCTCGCCAGCGTTCCGTCCGCCCGCTACCGGGGCACACGCAAGCTGCCCGGTCTGTGGATGGCCCTGACCGGGACGATGGCCGTCCTCGTCGGCACGGTGCACCACCCGGCGGCGTTCTGGTTCGCGCTGCCGGTGTGGGGATTCAGCTTCTGGATGGGCACCCCGGGTGCGTTCGAGCTGCTGGCGGAACGATCGCGGTTCCCGGAGGAGCGCGCCGGCGACGCCCAATCGGTCATGGCCGCCGGCCGCATCGTCGGCCCGTTGATCGGCGGCGCGATGTTCGCCGTCTCGCCGACGGCGCTCGGCCTCGTCGGTGGCGGCATCATGCTCACCGCCGGGATGCTGATGGTCTACGTCGAGTGGCGCATCCGGCCCGAGGTGCTCAACCAGCTGGTCAAGCCGTGACCTCGCGGCACGTCGAGCGATGACCGCTCCGTCCGCCACCGAGTCGCCGGCGGCGCCGTGGCGGCTGCAGGTCGTGCTGCTCGGGTTGGTCACGATCGGCGCGTTCGGGCTGATCCTGTACGGCTTCGGTGCGTTCGTGACGCCGATCCGGGACGACACCGGTTGGTCCAACGCGTCGATCTCGGCCGCCTTCGCGATCGCCACGCTCGTCGGCGGCCTGCTGTCGATGGGCACCGGCCGGATGCTCGACCGTGTCGGGGCGCAACCCGTCATGTTCACCACGCTGGCGGTCGGGGCGACGCTGCTGACGCTCGGTTCGATGGCGACCGAGGCGTGGCAGTTCATCCTCGCCTGGGGTGCCGGCGGAGCGATCGCCTCGGCCGGGCTGTACTACAACGCGACAATGGCGGTGACCGCCCGGATCACCAGCGTCGCCGACCGGGCCAAGGCCTACACGTGGCTGACCGTGATCGGCGGACTGGCCTCGCCGATCGCCTTCCCGCTGGCCGGTTGGTTCGTCGAGGCGTGGGGCTGGCGGCCGGCGATGCGGGCGATGGTGGGATTCATGGTCGTCTGCACGCTGCCGGCCCTGGTCTGGGTTCGAGGCGACCGCCGAGTGCTGCAGGAACCGGTCGAACAGGGCACCACCGGGTTCGCGGATGTGCGCGAGGCGCTGGCGTCGTCGACCGTGCGCCGCTGGCTGTTCGCGAGCTCGATGGCGATGGCCGGGCTGGTCGCGATCCAGGTCCATCACGTCGGGGCGATCGAGGCGACCGGGGTGTCGATCGGCCTCGCGTCGACGATGGCCGGTATCCGCGGCCTGCTCTCACTCCCCGGCCGGGCCGCGACGGCGACGGTCACCGGTCGTTTCGGGCTCGTGAACTCGCTGCGGCTCGTCTATCTCACGATGGCACTCGGCACCGCCGCGCTGATGGTGGCCGGTGTCGTGGCATGGGTGTGGGCGTTCGTGGTGCTGACCGGTGTGGCGTTCGGCTCGGTGGCCCCGTTGCAGGGCCTGTACGCGTCGGAGCTGTACGGGCAGCGGCGGATCGGCACGCTGATGGGGATGCAGCAGTTGATCATCGGCACCGCCAGCGCCGCCGGACCGTTCGTGCTCGGTTTCACGATCGACGCCACCGGCGGGTACACGACGATGCTCCTCATCGCGACCGCACTCCAGCTCGTGGCGCTGGTCGGCTTTCGCGAGCGAACACCGCGCTGACCGCCGCCGACACGTCGCCGACAGGCGGTTTCGTCAGCCGGCGTGAGCCGCCGCGAGCGAGTGCTCCGCCTCGGCGCGCGTCGCCCAGATCCATCCGGCGAAGGCGACCGACGACGAGATGACGAACCCGATCGCGATCGGACGGATCGTGCCGTCGAACCGTCGGTCGATCAGGCTGCCGATCAAGGCGCCGAGCACCCCCGGGATCATGCCGAGCAACGCGGCGGCGGTACCGGCCACGTGGCCGAGCGGGTTCATCGCCGCGGCGTTCAGGTTGGGGATCAGCATCTGCTGGAAGAAGAGCACCGCGGCGAGCAGCACGACGAACAGCGCGAACGGTGGCTCGCCGGACGTGACGATCGCCACCGCGAGCAGCACCGACCCCGCCGCGAGGTTGGCGATGAACGACAGCCGGATGATGCGCCGCAGGCCGACCCGCTCGACGAACCGCCCGTTGACGTACATCGCTGCACCCATCACGGCGGCGAGCCCACCGAAGAAGAGCGGGAACCACTCCTCGAGGCCGAACACCTGGTCGAGGATGATCTCCGAGCTGGCGAGGTACGACAGGAACACTCCGAACATCGCGGTGAGTGCGGTCAGGTAGCCGAGCGTGCCGGGTGTGGTCACGATCGCCCGCAGGCCGACGGCGACGTCACGCCCGCTCAGGCTGCGTCGTGACTCCGCCGCCCACGTCTCGGGCAGCAGCGTCACCGACATGCCGACGAGGATCGCGATGACGGCGCACATCCAGTAGATCGCCTGCCACGGTCCGATCAGCAACACACCGGTCGCCAGCGACGGTGCGAACGCCGGCACCAGGATGAAGATCGCCATGATCAGCGACATCTGTCTCGCCATCTGCTCGCCGTCGTAGGCGTCGCGTACCGTCGCCAGGGCGGCGACGCGTGGCCCGGCTGAGCCGAGTCCCCAGATGAACCGGGCGACGAACATCACCCACAGCGACGGGGCGAAGATCGACAGTACGGCGCCGGCGACGTACAGCGCGAGGCCACCCCACATGACCGGACGCCGACCGAACCGGTCGGCGAGGATGCCGGCCGGCAGCAGACCGAGCGACGATCCGATGAAGAAGAAGGTGATGATGCCGGTGACGGATGTGGCGTCGTCGGCCAGCCCGAACGAGGCGCGGATCTCGGGGAAGGCGGGCAGCGACGCGTCTATGGCGAGTGCGGTGGTCGCCATGCACGCCGCGAGTACGACGATGAAGGCCCGGGAGCCGGGCACCAGGCGCGCCCGGGCAGCGTCGGGGTTGCGGGTGTCGAGACCGGTCACGGCGCCACAGGCTACGGACGACGACGAACCCGAACCCCATCCGGCTCGCCCGATGCCGTCGGCAAGACTCGGGGCATGGACGCCGCTCGCTCCCCCGACCATCCGACCCTCCGTCCGGGCACGGTCGACGACGCACCGGCGATCGCCGACTACCACCTCCGCGCGTCACGGCGATCCTTCGAGGCGCTGCTCACCGCCGGCACGTACGACGGCGCGCCGCCGCGGATCGAACGCTTCACCGAGTGGTTGGCGGCCGACTCCGGGCTCTCGACGACGGTCGCCGACGTCGACGGCACCCCGGTCGGGCACGTGACGATCTCGGGTAACGAGTTGCTCCATCTCTTCATCGACCCGGATCACCAGGGCCTCGGGCTCGGGCGCCGCCTGCTCGCCGCCGGTGAGGCGATGCTCGCCACGGCGGGGCACGTCGACATCGAACTCCACACGATGATCGGCAACGCCCCGGCGATCGCGCTGTACGAGTCGGCGGGGTGGGTGGTGACCGACGGGGTGGTCGACAACGAGCACGACGGCGTGGCATACCGCGAGCACGTGCTGGTCAAGCGCCTCGGCTCGACCTGAGCCGGAGCTCCGGGAGCTCAGAGCCGGAGCTCGGTCCCGCTACTCGCCGCCGATCGGGGCGCCGTCGATCGGGTCGATGCTGATCTCGAGCCCGACGAAGTACGACCACGACGAGCGGTGCTCATCCCCGTCGACCCAGTGGGCCTGCACCCGCCAGCTGATCGCGTCGCTCGTGCCGGTCATGCCGCGGTCACGACGGCAGGTACACCTCGGCGGAGTCGGGCGGGAGCACCGAGTTGCCGAGGATCAGGTCGGCGGCCCGTTCGGCGACCATCATCGTCGGGGCGTAGATGTTGCCGTTGGTCACGACCGGGAGCACCGAGGCGTCGACCACACGGAGCCCCTCGACCCCGTGCACGCGCATCGTGGTCGGGTCGACGACCGACATCTCGTCGGTGCCCATCGCACAGGTGCACGACGGGTGCAGCGCCGTCTCGCTGTCGCGGGCGACCCAGTCCATGATCTCCTGGTCGGTCTCGACGT
>CAXAWD010000185.1:0-6996 GCA_963972325.1 uncultured Acidimicrobiaceae bacterium | reverse complement strand
GGCCGAGCTGCTCGACGCCGTCGATGTCGCCGCGGCGCTTCACCTCGACGGCGACGACCGTGTCATCGGGGTCGCGGCAGACGAGATCGATCGGGCCGATCGCGGTCGGGTACTCCCGACGGACGAGCGTGAGCCCGTTTTCGATCGCGGCCGGGGTGGCGGCGAGGAGCTCTTGCAGGTGGGCTTCGACACCGTCCTTCTGGAGGCCCGGGTCGTCGCCGAGTTCGTGCGCCGAATCGGCGATCACCTCGTGCAACGTGATCGTGAGCGTTTCCTTCTTGTGGTTGGTCACGACCCACTGGTGCACATCGTCGTCGTGCACCTCGGTGATGATGTTCGGGGCGTTCATCCAGTTGAGTGGCTTGTAGGCGCCGCCGTCGGCGTGGATCGCCACACATCCGTCGGCCTTGACCATGATGAGGCGGTTCGCCTCGGGCAGGTGGGCTGCGAGCCGTCCTGCGTAGTCGACGGAACAGCGGGCAATCACGAGACGCACGGTGCGCGCCCCTACCGATCGCGGGTTGTGCCTGGCACAACTCGCGACGCGACTCGCGATCAGCGCTGTTGTTCGACGTGGTGGCGCATACGTTTCTGGATCAGCTCGCGCCGTGCCTGCAGTTCGCGATAGGTCAGGCTGTCGACGTCCGACTCGAGACCGAACCCCGCCTTGACACCGTCGAAGTCGAACTCGATGTCGGTCGATGCGAGGCCGAGCTCGGTGGCGATCCGCTGACCGTGCCGCTGGGCGAACATCATCGAGATGTTGGTGACCTCGGCGAGGAGGTCCAGGTCGGGGGCCAGTCGCGCGATCGCGCCGTCGAGGAACACCATGTTCTTGACGTAGAGCATCAGCTCCTTGGGCAGGCGGGCGCCGTAGCCGAGCAACGCCTTCACGACACGCTGCACCTCGTGGACCATCTCCTCACCCGTGAGGGTGGTCGGGTCGAGCGGCGGTCGGTCGAGCCCGAGATCGACGATCACCGCGTCGAGGTCGGTGTCGCGCGGCAGGGCGCCCAGGTCGCGCAGGGCGGCCATCTGCCCCTTGACGTCGTTGGTGGTGGCGCCGAGCATCAGCCGCAGGAACGCCAGCCGGCGTTCTTGTGACAGGCGGGCGACGATGCCGAAGTCGAGCAACGCGGTACGGCCATCGGGGAGCACGAACAGGTTGCCGCCGTGCAGGTCGCCGTGGAAGACGCCGTGGATCATCGCTCCCTCCATGAACGCGATCATCCCGGTGCGGATCACCGCCTCGGTGTCGATGCCGGCGCCTTGCATGCCCACGACGTCGTCGAAGTTGAAACCGGCGAGGCGCTCCATGACCAGCACCCGCTTGGTCACCAGTTCGGGGTGCGGGCGCGGGACGACGTACCCGTCCTGGCCGAGATCGTGGATGACGACCCCGACGTCGAGCATGTTGGCGGCCTCGAGCCGGAAGTCGAGTTCTTCGACGATCGTCTCGGCGAACAGTTCGACGAGCGCCGGCGGGTTCGCGAGCGCCGCGACCGGGATCCGTCCGACGAGATGCGGAGCGATCCACGCCATCGCCCGCAGGTCGTTGTGGACGAGTTTGCCCACCGACGGCCGCTGCACCTTGACCACGACCTCCTCGCCGGTGCGGAGGCGCGCCGCGTGGACCTGCGCGATCGACGCGGCGGCGAGTGGCTCGGTGTCGAAGTACTCGAAGACGTCGTGGAGGCGGCACCCGAGGTCTTGTTCGACCGTCAGCCGGACGACGTCGAACGGCTCGGCCGGTACCTGATCCCGGCACTTCTTGAACTCCTCGACGAGTTCGGCCGGGAACAGACCTTCACCCGACGAAATGATCTGGCCGAGCTTGATGTAGCTCGGTCCGAGCGCCTCGGCGGCGAGCCGGAGCCGCTTGGACAGATCGGCGCGGCTCTCCGTGGCGTCACGGTAACGCCCACGTCGTTTCCGCCAGAGCCACGGAGCGAGGGCGCGGGAGAGGCGGGCAACGACGACGACCACCCGTCGGGCGGGCGGACGTTTCGATGCCGCGGTCAGGCGTGGAGCGTCGGCGCGAGCCTTCGCCCGGAGCCGGTCGACGGGTGCCATCCATCGGATCGCCGAACGGTCGAGCACCCACGGAGCATGCTCCGAAAAGGCGGCCCAGCTGCGATCATCCGGTTCGGCCATGGGTCCATGATGCCGCCATGCGTGAGCGAAGCGGCCGCGGGCTCGTCGGCGATCAGTGAGCGCCGTGTGCGCTGTCGCAGCTGACGGTCTCACCCTCGGCCACCTGGCCGCTCCCGATGCCGTCGAGGGCGGCGAACGGACCACACTCGTGCGGGACGATCCACACGTGGATCATCGGGGCCAAAGTGCCGTCGACGAGCGGCCGCCGACACGCCTCACCGACCGGTTTGGTTCCCGCGACCTTCGGTGCCACGGGGTCGTCGGTGAAGCACAGGTCGCCGTGGACGTGCCACTGCATGAGCGCGCCACCGAAGTCGGGCACCTCCTCGAGCGGCGTGTCGCTCGGCAGCATGAACATCGCCGACACCAGCCGTTTCGAGCCGTCGGGCTGCGGTTCGAACACGAGGCTCTCGGGATAGTCGGGGTCGAGCACGACGTCGTCGTCGATCCAGTCCCACTGGATGTAGTGCTCGTGGCCGGTGGCGCCGTCGCCGATCGAGTGGAACCCGGCCGCTTCGACCGCATCGAGGTCGACCCACTGCGGGAGGTCGCGCACAGTGGCGGCGACGAGGTTCTCGGCGAACGCCTGCTGCTGAGGGGTGACACCGTCGATGCCGCCGAGGTCGATGGGGAGGTCGGGGTCGTACGGGATGGTCGCAGCTCCGGCGTGGTCGTCGCCGTGGTCGTCGTGGTCGGCCGTGCCGTGGTCGTGGGCACACTGGTCCATGCGGGCGCCGTCGCTGACGCTCGCCTGGCCGCACTCGTGTGGGGCGATCCAGACGTGAACCATCGGGTTCTCACCGCCGGCGTTCACGGTGCCGGGGGGACACGTGCCGCCGAACGACTCGAGCACACCCCGGACGACCGGCACGCCGTCGTCGTCGAGGCCCCAACACAGGTTGTCGTGCACGTGCCACTGCATGAGCGGCCCGGCGAAGTCGGTGAGCGTCGGATCGTCGATCGGAGTCTCGGACGCGATGAACATCGCGGAGACGAGCGTGCGGTCGTCGCCGTCGACCCGGTACACCAGCGACTCCGGTGCGGCCGGGTCGAGGAACCGGTCGTCGCCGATCAGGTCGGTGTTGATGTAGTGCTCGTACCCGGTGCTCTCGTCGCCGATCGAGCGGTACCCGAGGGTCGGCACACTCGTCACGTCGGCGAACCGGGGGAGATCCCGGAGCGTGTCGGCGGCCAACTGTTCGGCTCGGGCTTGCTGGTCAGCGGTGACGCCCTCGACGCCGGAGAAGTCGATCGGCTGGGTCGGGTCCCATGGTCGGGGCCAGGCGCCCGAGTCGGCCAGGTACTCGGCGTGCTCGGCATCGGTGTGGCCGGCGTGGTCGACCTCGCCCTCGGTCGTGCCGTCGGACGCTTCGTGATCGGACGTGGAATGGTCGCCGTGGCTGCCGCTCTCGAGCGCGGGCGAGAGGGCATCGACCAGGTCGCCGCCCTGGGCGATGTGGTCGTGGTCGTCGTCGGTCGTGGCTGCGCCGTGATCGTGCGCGGCCTCCGTGTCGCCGTGATCGCCATGGTCGTGTGCGGTGGCAGCGGTCAGGCCGGGCACGGTCAGCACGCCGACCAGCACTGCTGCGCTCGCGATCGACCGGGGCGGGAGCGCGACCGGACGTGCGCCGAGCGTCGAGACGGCAGCAGCGACGGCGACCAAGGCCAGGGTCGCCGCGATCGTGTCGGCGAGTCCCGGCCGTTCGGCCACCTGGAGACCGTCGATCCAGGAGATGCCGGTGAGTCGCGTGGCGACCCACCCCAGTGCGGCACCGCCGTTGACGCCGATCAACGCCGCGGCGGCTCGGCGGTCGGCCAGCACGAACCCCGCCACGGCAGCGGCCGCCTGAGCGACCGCCACGGCGATGAAGAGTCGCGTCAGCCCCACGGTGTCGGCATGGGTGCCCGCTGCGGTGGCGTGGAGCACCGCAGCCCCGGACGACGCGATCGCGGGTATCGCCAGGCGATGGCCGTGGGGCCACGTGTCGTCCATGTCCGGAGTGTACGAGACCCGTCCGAAGCGCGGTCGGCGTCCTGCGTCTGTGGAGCTGCTCAGAACCTCGGGGCACGCTTCTCGCGCAGCGCGGCGATGCCTTCGCGGTACTCGGCCGTACCCATCGCCTCGTCGAGCAGGGCCTTCGAGTCGGCCACCGACGCCGCCGAGTCGTGGCGGTGCAGGTCGCGGTAGATCTGTGACTTGGTCACCGTGACCGCGTCCGGTCCGACGGTCGTGGCGAGCAGTTCGGCGTAGGCGTGAGCGGCGCTCAGCGTCGCCTCGCCGTCGGGGAGTACCTCGTTCCACAGCCCCCAGTCGGCGGTGTCGGCGACGGTCACGATCCGTCCCGAGAGCAGCAGATCGTTCGAGCGGGTGACGCCGATCAGGCGGGGGAGGATCCAGCTCATTCCGTACTCGGCCGGCAGCCCGAGCTTCGGTGCTGCCGTGGTCAGCTTCGCAGGGGCGGTTCCGAAGCGGAGGTCGCAGAACAACGCCATCGCGAGGCCGACGCCCGCGGCGGCGCCGTTGACCGCCGCGATGATCGGCGTCCGGAACCCGAACATCCAGGCGAAGTCGTCGTCGTACTCGGGCCGGACGTTGATGCCGGGCGCCGCCGGCTCGGGCGGCAGACCGGTGTCGTAGCCTCCCTGCTCGGCGTGTTGGGCCAGTGCGTCGCTGTCGCCACCGACGCAGAACGCCGGCGGGGTACCTGTCACCACCACGGCGCGCACCTCGGGGTCGTGTTCGAGTTGCTGCATCACCCACCGGAACTCGGCGTGCATCCTGCCGGTCCAGGCGTTGTGTCGGTGGGGGCGGTCGAGGGACACCGTGGCGACATGGTCGACGAATTCGTGGCGGATCGTCTTCAGCTCCATCGGTTCGCCGGGCGAAGCGTTCGAGCTCATCGGACGCCTCGGGCTCCGACCGTCATCCCCACAGAGCTCGGAGGACCGGGTCGGCGAGTTCTCGTCGACAGATGATGAGATCGGGCAGCCACGGGTCACGATCGTTGTACACGATCGGGCTGCCGTCCACTCGGCTGACGTGGAGCCCCGCCGCCAGGGCGACGGCAGCCGGGGCCGCGGAGTCCCACTGGTACATCCCGCCGTCGTGCACGTAGATGTCGGCTTCGCCCATGACGACCGCCATCGCCTTGGCGCCGGCCGACCCGAGCCGTACGGCGTCGCACTCGAGCGCGTTGGCCACGATCACCGCGGCGTACGGGGCGCGGTAGCGGGAGGTGATGATGCGGGGGCGGTCGCGCTCGGGTGGCCGCAGCGTGGGTGCCGGATGGGTGGCGAACACGAGGTCGAGCGCGGGCAGCGAGACGGCGCCGGCGACGAAGTCTGCGCCTCCCCACAACGCGACGTGGACGGCCCAGTCGACGCGGCCGTGCTCGCCGAACTCGCGCGTGCCGTCGAGCGGGTCGATGATCCAGACCCGGTCGGACGTGAAGCGGCGCGGGTCCTCGGCCGCTTCCTCGTCGAGTACGGCGTCGGCGGGTCGGTGGAGGCGGAGTTGCTCGGCGATGAACGCGTGCCCGACGGCGTCGCCGGTGTCCATGACCTCCCAGGCCGGGGCGCCGGCCGCGAACAGTTCCGCCCGGAGCGCCACCAGGCGCCGACCCGCCTCGACCGCCAGTCGGATCGCCAGTTCGCCGTCGGTTTCGCCCTGGGGCGAGATGGGGAGGTCGTTCGTCACGCGTCCCCAGTATGGACGAGCTGCCTCACGCCACCCTCATGTGCGGACATGTGTTCGATGGGAAGGGTTCACTCGGGTTCCGAGGCCACGATCCTGCACGCCGACCTCGATTCGTTCTATGCGTCGGTCGAGCAGCGAGACCGGCCCGACCTGCGCGGGCGACCCGTGGCCGTCGGTGGCGGCATCGTGCTGGCGGCCAGCTATGAGGCGAAGCGGCTCGGGGTCGGGGCCCCGATGCCCGAACATCGGGCACGTCGGTTGTGCCCCGACCTGATCGTGGTGCCGCCTCGCTTCTCCGCGTGAGGCACACGACCCGTCGCAACCGATACGGACTCTCCGCCGCGGTGCCGAGCGACGGCGACCGGGCCGCACCGGCAACCCGCACGTGTGACGCGCTCCGGCCGCGCTGTACGTTGGCCCGATGTTCGTGTTCCACCCCATCAGCGAGGAGACCCGACAGCGTCTGATCGACGTCGGTCTCGACCCCGATGCGGTTGCGGCGCTGGTGCGTGCCGCCGTGCAGGAAGACCTGATGGGTGGCATCGACGTCACGTCGACCGCCACGATCGCTGCCGATCACCGGAGCATCGCCACGTTCGGAGCGAGGGAGGCGGGTGTGGTCGCCGGGCTTCCCGTTGCTGCGGCCACGATCGACGCGGTGTGTGGCGAGGCGGCGAGCGACTTCGAGTGTCTGGTGGCCGATGCTTCGCGCGTCGACGCCGGTCAGCGGGTCGCCCGCGTCACGGCCCCGACCCGACTGCTCCTCACAGCCGAGCGCACCGCGCTGAACCTGCTGTGCCGCATGTCGGGCATCGCCACGCTGACCCGGAAGTGGGCCGACCAACTCGACGGAACGTCCGCCACGGTGCGCGACACGCGCAAGACCACACCGGGGCTGCGGGCCCTCGAGAAGTATGCGGTGCGCTGCGGCGGGGGAGCCAACCACCGGTTCGGGCTCTCCGACATGGCGCTGATCAAGGACAACCACGTCGCCGCTGCCGGTGGGGTGGCCGAGGCGTATGCGTTCGTGAAGTCGCTCGAGGCGACGATCCCGGTCGAGATCGAGGTCGACACGCTCGACGGGTTGGCCGAGGCGATCGCCGCCGGTGCCGACATGGTGCTGATCGACAACTTCGACACCGATC
>CAXAWD010000184.1:0-7018 GCA_963972325.1 uncultured Acidimicrobiaceae bacterium | reverse complement strand
CGTCGTCGTTGGCCGGCGTCAGCGTCCACTCCACCCGCCCCGGTGGTTCGGCGGCCATCTCCTCGTCGTAGTTCACGTGCCAGGTGACGACGAGCCGGTGAGGCGGCTCGAAGGTCTCGACGACCCCGTCGACGGCGAGGACGTCACCGTCGACGATCACGTTGCGGAACGGCTCACCGGGTTCGAACGACGACTCGAACCGCGTGCCGTGGAAGTAGCGCACGGTGTCGTCGGGGTCGGTGAGCGCCTGCCACACACGTTCGCGCGGCGCCCGGATGAAGATCTCGTAGAGGTGAACGGTTGCGGCCATCGTCATGCTCCTTCGGCTCGTTCGCGCAGGGCGAGGAGCCCGACGACGAGTGGTTCTCGGTAGGGCGCGATCCACCGATCGTGGACCTCGCGGATGGGTACGGGGTTGAGGAAGTGGTGTTTCGAGCGTCCGGACCGTTCGACCAGCACCAGACCTGCGTCCTCCAACACACGGAGGTGCTTCATCACGCCGAACCTCGTCATGTTCGGCAGCACCTCGCACAGTTCGGCCAATGACCGCCCGTCGCGCTCGCGCAGCGCATCGAGCAGTGCTCGTCGGCCGTCGTCGGCGAGTGCCTTGAACACATCGTCCATCGGGGGTGATGATATGTGACTATCTGGTCACCTGTCAATCTCGCAAAACCCGATTGGATTAGTCGGGTATCCGGCTACCCTCGGCACAGCGCACGTTGCGCACCATCCATCCGCAAGCTCGACAGGGAGTACCAACCATGGCCATCCGACTCGGCGACACCGCCCCCGATTTCACCGCACCCACCACGCAGGGTGAGGTCAACTTCCACGAGTGGCTCGGCGATTCGTGGGGGGTGCTCTTCAGCCACCCGAAGGATTTCACACCGGTCTGCACCACCGAGCTCGGGTACGTGGCCAAGATCAAGCCGGAGTTCGACCGCCGCAACGTCAAGGTGATCGGCCTCTCGGTCGACCCCGTCGACTCGCACGAGCAGTGGGAAGGCGACATCGAGGAGACCCAGGGCACCGCCGTCAACTTCCCGATGATCGGCGACCCCGACCGCACCGTCGCCGACCTCTACGACATGATCCACCCGAACGCCAACGACACCCTGACGGTCCGCTCGGTGTTCGTGATCGGCCCGGACAAGAAGGTCAAGCTCACGCTCACCTACCCGGCGTCGACCGGCCGGAACTTCGACGAGATCCTCCGCGTGATCGACTCGCTGCAGCTCACCGCCGAGAAGAAGGTCGCCACGCCGGCCAACTGGCGCGACGGCGACGACGTCATCATCGTGCCGGCGCTGTCGAACGACGAAGCCAAGGAACTGTTCCCCGGCGGCTGGGACGAGCAGAAGCCGTACCTGCGCGTCACCAAGCAGCCGAGCTGATCGCGGTCAGGCTGCGTCGCCCGGCACCATGGCCGCGGCGACCGCAGCCCACCCGCCCACGGGCGAGGGCCGGTCTGCATCGACGTCGTGGCCACGGCGGGCGAGCACCTCGAGCGCATACGCCTTGAACACCACGTCGTCGATCGCTGCCACGGCGTCGGCGAGTTCACGACATCGACGGTCGGCGTCGTGACCGTCGGCCGCCGCCACGCCGGCGACCCGTGCGATGCCGAGGTCCCAGTAGCTGACCATCTCCATCGACTCGACGGCGCGCACATCGGCGAGCGCCGCGTCGTGCTCGCCGAGCGTGACGTGGGCCGTCGCCCGCGCCGCCAGCGCGAACGGCGACCGCTCCACGTCGACGTCGAGCAGCTGTGCCAGCGCTCCGTCGGCGTCGCCGGTGAGCAACCGACCGATCGCGGTGATCACACGACCCTCGTCGACGTTGGCGCCGGTCGTGTCGAGCCGGGCGACCGCCTCGGAGGCGTACTCCGCTGCCCGCGCCCCGTTGCCCGCGTGCATCGCCGTTCCTGCTGCGGCGATCAACGGGTAGGCCAACTCGCCGAACGAGTCCGAGAGCGCCAGGATCTCCTCGACGGACCGGTCGGCCTCGGCCGTGTGCCCGAGCGCCATGTACACCCGGTTGAGCGTGCTCAACGTCTGCACCATGCCGAACCGATCGTCGATCCGCCGGAACCCGGCCAACGACCGTTCGGCCGCTACCCGAGCGTCACCGAGCCGACCCCGCCACAACCACACGCTCGCCTGCAGGTTGAGCATCATCGAACTGCCCCAGTCGTCGCCCCACTTCTTCGAGTCGGCCAGCACTTCCTCGGCCATCGCGAGCGCCTCGTCGTCGCGCCGGGTGAAGTGGTACACGTATCCGAGCAGACCGAGCGACCACGCCTTGCCGGCCCGGTCTTCGAGTTCGGTGAACGCGTCGATCGCGTGCCAGAGACGTTGCTCGGACGCGTCGTGGTCGCCCGACAGGAACGACACCCAGGCACGGTGCTGATACACCCACGCGGTGCCGCGTGGGTCGTCGAGGTCGGCGAACAGTGCTTCGGCCTCGTCGAGAAAGCGGTCGGCGTCGGCGAGCGACCCGCCGAAGACCTCGGCGAATCCTCGCGCTCGCAGCGCCTCGGCGAGTCGGGCCTCGTCGCCGATCGCACGGAATTCGGCCACCGATGACGACAGGTATCGACGGGCTGCGACCAGGTCACCGTCGGTCTGTTCGATCGTGCCGGCCAACCGTGCTGCCTCGCCGCGGAGCACACGGTCGCCGGTCTCCTCGGCGAACACCGCGAGTTCGCCCGCTCGGACGCGCGCCGGTCGCATGTGGTGCAGGTCGACCAGCGCCGCGACGCGTTGCAGGAGCAACCCGCGATGCGTCTCGGCGTCGGCGGCGCCGAGGCCCAGTGCTCGTTCGACCAGTCCGAGACCGCGACGGTGCGCCCCCTGCAGCGACCATCCCCGAGCGGCGAGCAGCAGCAGCCGAGCGGCCTCGACGCCGATGTCGTCGGGCACGTCGCGGATCGAGCCGAGTTCGGCGAGCAGTTCGGCTGCGGTGGCCGCGTGATGCGCGCGGCGATCGATCAGACCCGGCTCGAACGAGGCGAGGAACCGTGCAACGCCGGCGTGCCGCTGGGCGCGCACCTGCTTGGTGAGCGTTTCGTACGCCACCTCACGGACCACGTCGCTGCGGAACTGCCAACGTGACCCGTGACGCTCGATCAACCCCTGCGCTTCGATGCCGGCGAGGTCGTCGTCGTCGAACCCCTGCCCCAGCTCTTCCGCGAAGTCACGCAGCGATCTGACCCGCCCCTGATTACCGAGGATCGAGGCGTTGTCGAGCACCTGACGCTGGGAGACCGTGAGCCGGTCGAGTCGGGCCGCGATCAGCGCGCGCAACGAACCGGGCAGCGAGCCACCCGTCGGGTCGTCGGACGATGCGGCCAGACGCGCCAGCTCGATGAGGAACAACGGATTGCCACCGCTCCGCGTGGAGATCGTCGACACGACCGCTTCGGGCAGCCGCCGACCGGCCGCCTGTTCGACGAGTGCGGCGGACTCGGCTCCGTCCAACGCTTCGAGCGAGAGATGAATCGTGAGTGCCGGGTCGACGACGGGCGGCCATTCCGTGGTTCGATCGTCGGGCCGACACGTCGTGATGATCAGCACCGGAAGACCCGCGAGCTGCCGAGCGACCGTCTCGAGCAGGTCGACCAGCAACGGCGCGGCCCATTGCAGGTCGTCGACCCACACGACCACCGGGGTCTTCTCCGCCCGACGGCGGAGCGCGTCGACGATGCCGGCGACCACGGCGACGCGCAGACCCGAGGGGCCGAGCGCATCGAGCGCCGACGGCTGTCCCAGGAGGTGCATCACCAACTCGACCGCACGATCGAACTCGTGCGTGCCCGGCGGGTACTCGCCTCCGGCCTCGATGCGACGGATGATCCGGCGACGCGATGTCTCGGGCGACTCGTTGCGGTCGAAGCCGAGCCGGGCCATCAGCGACCCCGTGACCGGCCACCAGACGTTGGTTTCGCCGTACGGAGCGCAGGCTCCTTCGAGCACGAACGTGTCGGGGCGCTCAGCGAGCAACGGCCCGATCGCTTCCTGCACCAGCCGCGACTTGCCGATCCCGGCCTCGCCCGCGACCGACACGATCGCGCTGCGGCCGGCGACCACGCTGGCCACCATCGCGCGCAGCATCCCGACTTCGCCCGTGCGCCCGACGAACGCCACATCGGACAGCCAGCGACGGCGCACGGTCGCCGTCTCCACCGCCACCGCCCGCCACACCGCGGTCGCCTGCTCGCGACCCCGCAGCCGAATCGAATCGGCGTCGATGAACCTGATCGTCGAACTGCACAACTCGCGAGTGGCCGCGCCGACGAGCACCGCCCCGGGCGGCGCGGCTTCCTGCAGCCGGGACGCCGTGTTGACCACGTCGCCCATGGCTGTGTAGTCGCCGCCGGCCAATGTGCCGACCAACACCTCGCCCGTGTTGATACCGATCCGCATCCGGACCGCGTCGGCCGGATTGCTCCGTCGGAACTCCCGCAGCGATCCCTGCATCGCAAGCCCCGCCCGAACCGCACGGTCGGCATCGTCCTCGTGGGCGACCGGCGCGCCGAACATCGCCACGATCGCGTCGCCGAGGACCTTGTCGACCACGCCGCCGTGGTCCTCCACGTCGCGCAACAGCTGTTCGAAGATCCGGTCGACCAGACGTTTGACCGACTCCGGATCGCGATGTTCGGACAACGTCGTGAAACCGACGAGATCGGCGAACAGCACGGTGACGACCCGCCGCTCCTCGAGCACCGCCGATTCGGTCTGCTGCGCGACACCGCACGACGGACAGAAACGGGCACTGTCGGGTACCGGTTCCGAGCAGGTCGGGCAGCGGAGCAAGAACGTCGATCGTACTGCGCGGCCACGACCCGAGCGGACGGCGTCATCCCACCTCGTCCACATGGCCGACCCCGAATCATCCTCCGGTCGGACGTCAGCCTCGTCGAGACGGCGTAGACATGTCGGTATGACCAATACTGCGCCTTCGACCTCTGCGCTCACCGCCGCCGCCGGCGCCACCGACGCCCGCAAGACGTACGGAATCGGCGATGCCGCCGTGCACGCCCTCGACGGCGTGTCGATCACGTTCGAACCCGGCCGCTTCACCGCCATCATGGGCCCGTCCGGCAGTGGCAAGTCCACGCTGCTCCACTGCCTGGCCGGCCTCGACTCGCTCACCAGCGGGTCCGTGTTCATCGGCGACACGCAACTGGCCGACCTCAACGACAAACAACTCACCGAGTTGCGTCGCACCCAGGTCGGGTTCGTGTTCCAGGCCTTCAACCTGATCCCCACCCTGACCGCCCGCGAGAACATCGTCCTGCCGATGATGCTCGGCGGCGACGCCGGCGACGAGGCCTGGATCGATCGCGTCATCGAGACGGTCGGCCTGGCCGACCGGCTCGAGCACCGACCGAGCGAACTGTCCGGCGGCCAGCAACAGCGCGTCGCGGTCGCCCGGGCGCTCGCCAGCCGACCGACGATCATCTTCGCCGACGAACCGACCGGCAACCTCGACTCCAACTCCGGCACCGAGATCCTCCAGTTCATGCGGTCGGCCGTCGACGACTTCGGCCAGACGATCGTCATGGTCACCCACGACCCGTACGCCGCGGCGTACGCGGACCGCTCGGTGTTCCTCGCCGACGGCGAGATCGTCCACGACATGCCGTCACCGACGGCCGACGGCATCATCGATCAGATGAAGCAGATCGGACACTGATCGCGATGATCGGCACACTCACCCGACGCTCGCTCAGGGCGCGGCTCGGCCGCAGCCTCTTCATCGGGCTCACCATCCTGCTCGGCGTGTCGTTCGTGTCCGGCTCCTTCGTGCTGGCCGACAGCATGAAGGCGACGTTCGACAACCTCTTCTCCGACCTCAACGCCGAAGTCGACCTCGTGGTCCGCAACGAACTCACCGGCGTCGACGAAACCGAAGCCGTTCGCGATCCGGTCGCCGCCGACCTCGTCGACGACGTCGCAGCGGTCGACGGGGTCGCCATCGCCCAGGGCAGTATCAACCGCTACGCCCAGGTCCTCGATCAGGACGGCGAACCGGTCTCCACCAACGGCGCTCCGGCGCTCGGTCTGTCGTGGGGCGGCGAGAGCGGCCTCGACGGCGTGGTCCTGAAAGACGGGCGCGCGCCCCGTGGCCCCGACGAGGTCGCGCTCGACAAGGCCACCGCCGACCGGGTCGGCTACTCGATCGGCGACGAGGTGTCGATCGTCTTCGACACCGGACAGCGATCGTTCACGCTCGTCGGACTCGTCGGGCTCGGCGACAGCGACGGTTTCGGGGGTGCCAGCACGTCCCTGTTCGACCCCGCCGCCGCGCAGGAGATCCTGAACGCCGGCGGAACGGTCGACACGATCGAGATCGCGGTCGCCGACGGGGCCGACGTGGCCACCGTCCAGACTGCGATCGACCAGATCCTGCCGCCCCGCACCGAGGTCGTGACCGGGCAGCAGGTCGCCGATGAAGCAGCCGACGGCATCAACAGCATCATCGACGCGTTCGGCACCGGACTCCTGGTGTTCGCATTCGTCACGGCGTTCGTCTCGGCGTTCATCATCAACAACGTGTTCGGTATCACGATCGGCCAGCGGCTCCGTGAGCTCGCACTCCTGCGCGCGGTCGGCGCCAACTCGTCGCAAGTGCAGCGACTCGTGGTCGTCGAAGCACTGATCGTCTCCGTCGTCGCCACGATCGTCGGCATCTTCGGCGGATTCCTCGTCGCCCAGGGCATCATCGGCATCTTCAACGCCGCCGGCGCCGGCTTCCCCGACATCGCCATGAAGCTCCTGCCGCGCACGATCGTGTTCGCCGCGATCGTGGGCATCGGCGTGACGTTGGTGTCGG
Source organism: uncultured Acidimicrobiaceae bacterium (assembly GCA_963972325.1). Classification (GTDB taxonomy): domain Bacteria; phylum Actinomycetota; class Acidimicrobiia; order Acidimicrobiales; family Ilumatobacteraceae; genus Ilumatobacter. Next base: position 178 of record CAXAWD010000184.1, on the reverse strand, counting down.
TCGTCGTGCCCGCACGCCGCGCCTCGAAGATCCCGCCGGTGGCGGCGATGCGGCCCGAGCTCGGGTTCACGGCGCTCGCCGCGAGCCGCCGCCTCGTCGGCGGCGCGGTGGTCACCGGGCTCGGCATCGTGCTGTTCCTCGTCGGGCTGTTCATCCGGCCCGGCGGCAACCTGGGTCT
>CAXAWD010000183.1:0-7077 GCA_963972325.1 uncultured Acidimicrobiaceae bacterium | reverse complement strand
AGCGGCGCCGGTAGCGTCCTCCATCAGATGACCGGCAACGACACCCACAGCGAGGCACCGTTCCTCGCAGCCGCCCGAGGTCGCCCCGCCTCCCACACACCGGTGTGGTTCATGCGCCAGGCGGGTCGGAGCCTGCCCGAATACCGGGCGATCCGAGGCGAGGGGTCGATCCTCGACGCCATCAAGCAGCCCGATCTCGCCGCCGAACTCACGCTGCAGCCGGTTCACCGGTACGGCGTCGACGCCGCCGTGCTCTACAGCGACATCGTCGTGCCCCCGCACGCCGTCGGCTTCGGCGTCGACGTGAAACCCGGCACCGGTCCGGTCGCCGAGCAGCCGCTCCGTTCGATCGCCGATCTGGACCGTCTGCGTCCGCTCCGGCCCGACGACATCTCGTACGTCGCCGACACCGTCGATCTGCTGGTCGCCGAACTGCCCGACGACGTGCCGCTGCTGTCGTTCGCCGGCGCCCCGTTCACCGTCGGCAGCTATCTCATCGAGGGCGGGCCCAGCCGCACGTATCGGCACACCAAGGAGATGATGTACACCGACGAGTTGCTGTGGCATCGCGTCATGGAACGTCTCGCCGAGAGTGCCATCACGTTCATCGACGTGCAGTTGCAGCACGGCGCACGCGCGTTCCAGCTGTTCGACTCGTGGGCGGGTTCGCTGTCGCAGGCCGACTACGACCGGTTCGTGTTCCCGCACTCGCAACGGGTCTTCGGCGAACTCGCCGACCGCCACCCCGACGTGATCGGCATCCATTTCGGCATCGGCTGCGACCATCTGCTCGAGCGCATGTACGAGGCGGGGCCGGGCGTCATCGGCCTCGACTGGCGCACCACGATCACCGACGCCCGCAGCCGACTCGGAGCCGACACGGTCGTCCAGGGCAACCTCGACCCGTCGCTGGTGCTCGCCGGCACCGGCCCGGCCCTCGAGGGCACGCGGCGTGTGCTGGCCGACAACGACGGCCACCCGGGTCACATCTTCAACCTCGGGCACGGCGTCGACAAGGACTCCGATCCCGAGGTGCTCCAGGCCGTCGTCGACCTCGTCCACTCGGAGACCTCGGCATGAGCGGCGACCGCGTCGCCGTCGTGCTCATGGCGTACGGCACGCCGCGGTCGCCCGACGAGATCCTGCCGTACTACACCGACATCCGGCGCGGCCGCCCACCCACCGACGAGGCACTGGCCGACCTCACCCGCCGCTACGAGGCGATCGGCGGCGTGTCGCCGCTCGCCGAGTTGACCGAGGCACAGCGCGACGCGATCCAGGTGGCGCTCGACGCGATCGAACCCGACCGGTTCGAGGTCGTGCTCGGCCTGAAGCATGCCGACCCGAAGATCGAGGCTGCCGTCGACGACGTCGCCGCACGCGGCTACTCCCACATCGTGGGCGCCGTGCTCGCCCCGCACTATTCCGAGTACTCGATCGGCCAATACCTCGGCCGGACCCGTGAGGCCGCCGAGCCGTACGGCATCGACGTGGCCGGTGTCGAGTCGTGGGCGCTCGAACCGGCCTTCGTCGACTTCATCACCGACGACCTGCGGTCACGGCTCGCCGCCATGCCCGAGCGCACCAGAGTGCTCTTCACCGCACACTCGCTGCCCGAACGCATCGTGCTCGGCGGCGACCCGTACCTGAGCGAGCTCCGCTCCACCGCCGAGGCGGTCGCGAACCGACTCGACCTGGTGGAGGGCACCGGGTGGCAGATCGCCTGGCAGAGCGCCGGGCGCACCCCAGAGCCGTGGATCGGCCCCGACATCCTCGAGGTCATCGACGGGTTGGGTGCCGACGACGATGTCGACGGGGTGATCGTGTCGTCGGTCGGGTTCGTCGCCGACCATCTGGAGGTGCTCTACGACCTCGACATCGAGGCCAAAGGACGCGCCGACGGCGTCGGTCTCGCGTTCGACCGTACGGCGAGCGTCAACGACGCCCCGGCCGTGATGGCCGCACTGGCACACCGGATCCACCTCGCCGCGACGCGATGAACGACCGCCGCGTCCTCGTCGTCGGCGGCGGCATCGCCGGGCTGTCCGCAGCGGTGTCGTTGGTGGAGCAACCCGGCATCGAAGTCGAACTGTGGGAGGCAGGACCGCGACTGGGCGGCAAGATCGCGACGTCGCAGTTCGCCGGCCTCCACCATGTCGACGAAGGCGCCGATGCGTACCTGACCCGGGTACCGGCGGCGGTCGCGTTCGCCGAGCGGCTCGGCATCACCGAACTCACGTCGCCCACCGACGCAACCGCGGCCGTGTGGCACGAACGGCTGCACCCGATCCCCGGCGGCGTCGTGCTCGGCATGCCGGCCGCGATCCGGCCGTTCGCCACCACGTCCCTGCTCAGCTTGCGGGGCAAGGCACGCGCCGCGATCGAACCGCTGCTCCCCCGTCGCGACCACGGCGACTCGCTCGGCGCCCTGATGCGCCAACGGTTCGGCGACGAGGTCCACGAGCGGCTCGTCGACTCGCTCGTCGGCAGCATCTACGCCACCGACACCGATCGGTCGAGCCTCACCGCGGTGCCCCAACTCGCCGCGCTCGCCGATCGTCACCGCAGCCTCCTGCTCGGTGGCCGCGCCGCCAGGGCCGCGGCCCCGGCCACGACCGGCCCGATCTTCGCCGCGCCTGTCGCCGGCATGGGCGCACTGGTCGCCGCAGCCGGCGACCACATCCGTCGCCACGGTGGGACGGTCCGCACCGGACACGCGGCGTCGACCATCGAGGCCCGCGACGGCGGCTGGTCGGTCGACGACCAGCACTTCGACGCCGTCGTACTCGCCTCCCCGGCTGCGAGCACGGCACGGCTCCTCGACATCGCCGCACCCGACGCTGCTCGGCGACTTCGAGCGATCGAGTACGCCGACGTGATCATGGTGCGGCTGGCGATCCCGGGCGACGCCTGGCCCGAACGACTGCACGGTCGCAGCGGCTACCTCGTACCCAAACCCGACCAGCGGCTGGTCACCGCGGCCTCGTTCGGCTCACAGAAGTGGGCGCACTGGCGGCCGGCCGACGGCAGCCAGATCCTGCGCACGTCCCTCGGCCGCGACGGGTTGCCCGTGCGGCACCTCGACGACGATGCGGTGATCCGCCACACGATCGACGAGCTCGGCCGACACCTCGACGTCGACCTGCAACCCGACGAGATCTCGGTCACCCGATGGCTCGATGCGTTTCCGCAGTACCGCCCCCGACACCACGAGCGGGTCGCCACCGTCGAAGACGCCCTGCCCGTCGGACTCGCGATCGCCGGTGCGAGCTATCGAGGCATCGGCGTGCCGGCGTGCATCGCCGACGGCGAACGGGCCGCACGCCGGCTCACGATGTCGACCACATCGACCGATGGGTTGATGACATGATGGATCCGATGTCGACGCCCCCGAAGCAGATCGCGACCGGCCGACACCGGCGGACGCTCACCGCTGCGCTCGCTGCGGCGTCGGTGCTCGCGCTCGGTGCGTGCGGCGGCGCCGCCGACGAAGTGGTCGAAGCAGCCGCACCGGCCACGACGGCATCGGCTCCGGCCACCACCCGACCCGCCACCACGACCACCGCCCCCACGACCACCGCGGCGCCCCCGACGACCCTCGCCCCCACCACCACCGCAGCGCCCACCACGACCTCCACCACCACGACGACGACCACGCTGGTCGTCGACGCACCGGTCTCGCAACCGATCGCGCCGCCCGCCGACGCCTACGCATCGGAGCCGGTGATCGAGGTCGGTTCGATCGTGATCCCGAAGATCGGGGTCGACATGACGATGTACGAGGGCATCCGTCTCACCACGCTCGACTACGGTCCCGGGCACTGGCCGGGTTCGGCGATGCCGGGTCAGGCCGGCAACCTCGTCGTCGGTGGTCACCGCACGAGCGGCCACCGGGTGTTCCGCGACGTCGACCAACTCGAAGCCGGCGACGAGATCGTCTTTCGCGACGACGCCGGCGAGCACACCTACATCGTGAGCAACGTCGAGGTGGTCGAACCGACCGAAGTCTGGATCGTCGAGCCCACCGAAACGCCGACCGCGACGCTGTTCGCGTGCCACCCACCCGGGTCCACGGCACAGCGAATCGTCGTGTTCGCCGATCTCGCCGAACCCGCATCGACCTGATGCCCGACCCGGAGCGGCCGGCCCGTCGACGCGCGCGCCTCGCAGCCTGTGCGGCGAGCGGGCTGCTCGTCGCACTGGCGATGCCCCCGTGGGGGTTCTGGCCGCTCGCCTTCGTCGGCGTCATCGGCTTCGAATCGGCGGTCGGCGACGACCTACCACGCGCACACCGTGCCTGGGCCGGCTTCGCGTTCGGGCTGCCGTGGATGCTGGTCGGCATGGCCTGGATGTGGTTCCTGACCGCGCCGGGCTACGTCGTCACGTCGGCGCTGTTCGCCGGTCTCCACGCCGCCGCAGCCGCCGTCGCGCCCACCGGTCGGTGGCGCACGCTGGGACGACCGGCAGCCCACACACTCGCCGAGGTCGTCCGCATGTTGGTGCCGTTCGGCGGGGTCCCGCTCGCGACCCTCGGCATCTCGCAGGCCGGGGGTCCGCTGCTGATGGTCGCTCGGTTCGGCGGCGTGATCCTGCTGACCTGGCTGGTGTTCCAGTCGGGCGCCGCGGTGGCGGCGCCGGTCGGCCGTCTGTTCGCGGCGCGACGCACACCGATGTCGCCCGACACGTCCGAGGCGCTCGTGCCGGCCGAGCCGACCGTCCGGCCGATCGAGTGGGGTGCGCTGGTCGCCGTCGTGGTCGTGGTCGCCGTGGCCGCCATCGCGCCGGCCGGCACCGACCGTGACGTCCCACCGCTGACGGTCGCCGCGGTGCAGGGCGGCGGCGAACAGGGCACGTCCGCCCTCGACGTGCCGAGTTCGCGTGTGACCCGTGCCCATCTGGACGCGACCGCCACGATCGAACCGAGCGACGAACTCGACCTCGTGGTCTGGCCGGAGAACGGCATCGACGTCAACGGCATCGCGTTCGAGGACAGCCAGGCGCTGGTCGACATCGCCGCCGAGGCAGCCCGGCTCGACGTCCCGTTCGCGGTCGGCGTCACCGTCGACTCCGAGTTCAGCGCTCACCCGGTCGAGAACAGCTTCGTCAACGCCCAGGTGATCGTCACGCCAGACGGCGAGGTGACCAACGGGTACGAGAAGGTGCGGATCGTTCCGTTCGGCGAGTACGTTCCGCTGCGCGGCGTGCTCGAGGCCTTGGGCGCCCCGCTCCAACAGATCCCGTCCGACGCCACCCGTGGTCGCGACCCGGCGGTGATCGAGCTGCCCGACGGCACGCGGCTCGGCGTGATGATCTCGTGGGAGGTGTTCTTCGGCGATCGTGCCCGCGCCGGCGCCGATGCCGACCTGCTCATCAACCCGACCAACGGTGCGAGCTACACCGGCACGATCGTGCAGACCCAGCAGGTCGCGTCGAGTCGGTTGCGAGCGATGGAGACGGGCCGCTGGGTCGTCCAGGTGTCGCCGACCGGGTTCTCCGCGTTCGTGTCGCCCGACGGCGACGTGTACCAGCGCACCGACGTGAGCGAGCAGCGGGTCATCACGATGGATGTGCCACTGCGCACCGGGAGCACCTGGCACACGTCGCTCGGCGATGCACCGTGGATCGTCGCCGTACTCGGAACGCTGCTCGTATCGCTGTGGTTCGGCGGTTGGCGCGACCGGGTGCGGGGCGAGCGGGTCAGGTCTCGAGCAGCAGGGTGACCGGGCCGTCGTTGACGAGCCCGACCCGCATCTCCGTGCGGAACCGACCGGTCGCGACCGTCGCCCCGAGGGAGCGCAGCCGTTCGACCACCGCGTCGACCAGCGGCTCGGCCTGCTCCGGACGGGCGGCGTCGATCCAGCTCGGGCGGCGGCCCTTGTCGGTGTTGCCGTACAGCGTGAACTGACTGACGACCAGGACCTCGGCGGGCTGCCCGGCATCGAACCGTTGGGCGAGCGAGCGGTTCATGACCCCGGCGTCGTCGTCGAGGATGCGCAGATGCCAGATCTTCGACGCGAGCTGCTCGGCGATGGCCGCATCGTCGCCGTGGGTGACCCCGATCAGCGCGCAGATGCCGGGCCCGATCTCGCCGACCCGTTCGACGCCGCCGTTCGGGTCGACCACGTCGACCGACGCCTCGATCACCCGCTGCACCAACGCTCGCATCCCGGCAGCCTGCCACGCGCCGGGATGCAACGACCGGATCGGCCAGGATGAACCCGTGAACGACCTCCCCACCATCACCGCCGGAACCGTCCGTGTCGCGATCGACCCGGGCGCGGGTGGCCGCATCGCCCAGATCGTGGTCGACGGCACCCCGCTGCTCGTCGACCGTGACGAGGTCGACGGCAACCCACTCGCCTGGGGCGCCTACCCGATGGTGCCGTGGGCCGGACGGATCCGCGGCGGCCGTTTCGAGTTCCGTGGCGTCGAGTACCGGCTCCCGTGCAACCACGACGGTCACGCGATGCACGGCGTCGGTTTCGTGTCGGCGTGGACGGTCGCCGGTCGCACCCCGACCAGGCTCGAGCTCCGCCTCGACCTGCCGAGCGACGTCCGCTGGCCGTTCGGCGGCGATGTCACGCAGGTCTTCGAGGTCGACGAACGCGGGCTGACGTGCACGATGACGGTGCACGCCCACGACCGGGCGTTCCCGACATCGTTCGGCTGGCACCCGTGGTTCCGCAAGCCGTCGCGGTTCGACTTCGAGCCGACGGCGATGTACCGGCGCGACGAGTACCACATCGCGGTCGACGATCTCGTCGACGTCCCGCCGGGGCCGTGGGACGACTGTTTCGTCAACACGGCGCCGATCGGGCTCGAGATCGATGGTGTGGCCCTGACGCTGACCTCGCCGTGCACCCACTGGGTCGTGTACGACCAGCCCCGACACGCGACCTGCGTCGAGCCCCAGACCGGCCCGCCCGACGCGTTCACGATCCGACCGGAGGTCGTCGAACCGGGCGCGCCGATGGTCGCCGAGTTCAGGCTGGAGGTCGCGCCGACCCAGTAGAGAAAGGATGTAATCATGAGTCGGAGTGACTCAGCAAATATGCCCCTACCCTGTGCGGCATGACT
>CAXAWD010000182.1:0-7078 GCA_963972325.1 uncultured Acidimicrobiaceae bacterium | reverse complement strand
CGTAGTGCAGGTGCCCGACGACGAAGTACGAGTCGTGTGCCTGCTGGTCGAACGGTACGGCGGCGACCATCACGCCGGTGATGCCGCCGAGCACGAACGTGACGAGGAAGCCGATCACGAACAGGAACGGCGTGTTCCAGCGGACGCGACCGTCCCAGATCGTGCCGATCCAGGAGAAGATCTGCACGCCGGCGGGGATCGCGATCATCATGCTCGCCGCGGCGAAGAATGCGAGCACGATCGCCGGCAGACCGACGGTGAACATGTGGTGGGCCCACAGGCCGAACGACAGGAACCCGATGCCGATCATCGCGGCGACCATCCAGAAGTAGCCGGAGATCTTCCTGCCGACCATGACCGGCAGCACCATCGACACGATGCCGGTCGCCGGCAGGAACTGGATGTACACCTCGGGGTGCCCGAAGATCCAGAACAGGTGCTGCCACAGCAGCGAACTGCCGCCACGGTCGGGGTCGAAGAACCGCATGCCGAAGCCGCGTTCCAACTCCAGCAGCAGGCTGCCGACGATCAGCGGGGTGAACGCGAACAGGATCATGAACGCGGTCACCAACATCGACCAGGCGTACAGCGGCAGCTTCGTCAGCGACATACCGGGGGCCCGGAGCTTGAGCACCGCGATGATGATCTCGACGGCACCGGCGATCGCGCCGACCTCGGCGACCCCGAGCCCGAGCACCCAGAAGTCGAGGTTCAGGTCGGGCGAGAACTCGGGCCCGCTGAGTGGCGTGTAGGCGAACCAACCAGCGTCGGGGACCGCCTGGAAGAGCGTCGAGCTGTAGTAGAGCAACCCACCCAGGAGGAACGTCCAGTAGGCGAACGCGCCGAGTCGGGGGAACGGCATCTCGCGCGAACCCAGGATCGTCGGCAGCACGAGGATCGCGAAGCCTTCGAAGATCGGCAGGATGACGAGGAACATCGTCACCGACCCGTGGTTGGTGAACAGTTCGTTGTAGAGCTGCGGGTCGATCAGGTCGCTGTCGGGACGCGCCAGCTGGAGCCGCATCACGAACGAGTCGACGCTGCCGCCGAGCAGCAGGAAGAAGAATCCGGTGAGCACCATCCGAACGCCGATCGCGTCGTTCTGGACGGCGGTGAGCCTGCCCCAGATGCCGGGCCGGTCGTCCCAGAGGCGATCGAGCTCCTCGGTGGTCTCCGGCGCCGCCGCGACGGGGGCCGACGTGTCGGTCAGGGGTTCGTCATCGGGGCTCGGCCGGAACTCGTGCCCGTCTCTGAGTTCCCGGACCCGGATGCTGTCGGTGCTGCCGGTGCTGCCGGTGCTGCCGTCGACGGTCATCGGAGCGATCCCACGTAGGCGACGAGCGCGTCGAGTTCGTCGGGTTCGAGTTCGACGGCGGGCATCAGGACGCCGTCCTTGATCGCGTGTGGGTCGAGGATCCACTCACGGAGATCGGGCAGCGTGTTGTCCAACGCGCCGGCCGCGAGCGCTGACCGCGACGCGACGTGGGTCAGGTCGGGGCCGTCGTCACCGGCGGCGTCGGTGCCGCCGATGCGATGACAACTTGCGCAGCCGCGATCGACGAACGCCTGCTCGCCTCGCGTCTCGAGTTCCTCGGTCGGTTCCGCAGCGGGCTGTCGTTGCGCGTCGAGCCACCCGGCGAACTCGGCTTCGTCATGGGCGACGACGACGAGCTGCATGTTGACGTGTTGGACACCGCAGAACTCGGCGCACACCCCGTCGTACCGACCGGGACGGTCGGCGTCGATCACGAGCGTGTTCGTCCGCTCGGGCAGCAGATCCATCTTGCCGGCCAACGCCGGCACCCAGAAGCTGTGGATCACGTCAGCGGAACGCAGTTCGAGCACGACGTCGCGACCGGCGGGGATGTGCACCTCGTTGGCCGTCACCACCCCGTCGTCCGGGTAGCGCACCTCCCACCACCACTGGTGACCGGTCACCTCGATCGTGACCGCATCGTCCGACGGGCTGCCCGACACGGCTCGCATCGACGCCACGGTGGCGATCAGCACGACGACGATCAGCACGGTGGGCAACACGACCCCGCCGCCGATCAGCCATCTCCCCGCCGCCCGCCGACGCGGGACGGTGTCGTCGGCCGGGCGACGGAGGAGGCCGACACCGAGCCCCACCGCGACGACGATGAAGGCGACGGCGCCGAGGCCGACCAGGAGCCACCACAGGTCGGCGATCTCCCTGGCGGCCGAGCCGCTGGGGTCGAGCGTGGTGGGCAGTGGGCGTCTCATCGATCGGTCGGAGACGAGCTGCCGGGCGAACCACGCGCCGCGGCACCCCCGGTGCAACACGTCCCGGCGGACCTATACCGCGGTCACCGGAGGTTCAATCGTCGGGCCCCGGCGGCGGCCGACTCGGAGTTCGGCTCAGGGGTCGATCAGGGCGACGCGGTACTCGAACTCGTAGGTGCCCGCGCCGATGCGGTACCGGTCGAGCACGTCGGGCCCGCAGCTCGCCGTGCCGAGGCCGCGATGGGCGGCGTCGAGGTGGACGATCAGTTCGGCCGACGGCGTGAGGTCGAACGAACTGGCGGCGGCGGTGAGATCGGCGGCCCGGTGGTGGGTGGCCGACACGTGCAGCGGCCGGCCGATCGCGTCGACGCGGACGACACGGCCCGTCGACGACTCGATCAGATCGACCCAGCGGCAATCGGTACGCAACCCGAACTCCTGCGGGACCAGGTACGGCAGGTCGTCGGGCTCGCCTTCCCAGAGACCCAGCATCGCGCTGCGGTTCCGGTCGGGATAGTTCTCGTGCGGGCCGCGGCCGTACCAGCGGACCCGGTCGAACGTGCCCGGCAGCTCGAACGCCACCCCGACGCGCGGCAGGTCGGCGAGCTGCTCGGGCACTTCGACGACGTGGCGGTAGACCACGCCGGTGGCGTCCTCGGTCAGCGTGACCCGATGATCGACGAGTTCCTCCGGGTCGCGCACATCGACGCCGGCGTCCTGCCAGGCACCGAGCGCCTGGCCGCCCACGTGCAGGCGACGGGCGAGGTCGGGCATCAGCTTGAATCCGTCGTTGTCGACCGGTGCCCGCCAGAGCTGCAATCGCGGTTCGACGAGCCCGTCGGGCGAACGGCCCGCCGCGGGGCGCGTCGACGCCGGTGACGGCTCGGAGAGCACCACCTCGTCCCACGCCACGAGGTGACCCTCGGGCGCGAACCACCCATCGGCTCGGGTGCGCCACTCGATGCGGACGATCTCGGTTCCGTCGGGCAGGTCGGGCAGCGCCACGGAGACCGCCGCGTGCGGGGCGACCTTCGGTGCCGACCAGCGTCGTCGGCCGACGACCTCGCCGCCACGCAGCGCGACGATCGTGGTGTGCAGGTCGCGCAGGTCGGTGAACGAGCGACGGTTCTCGACGCGCACACCGTCGTCGGTGCGCGACACCACGACCGGCCGGTGGACCCACGTCAACTCGGCAGCCGCCGGGTGGGGCACGAGCTCGGCCGACATCAGCCCGTCGGCGACGAAGTTGGCGTCGTTCGGCACGTCACCGAACTGGCCGCCGTACGCGAGTCGGGTCGTGCCGTCGGGCAGGTGTTGACGGAGGGCGTGGTCCTTCCACTCCCACAGGAAGCCACCCTGGAGGCCGGGTGTGGACGTGATCGTGTCCCAGTAATCGGCGAGCGACCCGTTGCTGTTGCCCATCGCATGGCTGTACTCGCACATGATCAGCGGCCGGTCGCCGACGCCCCGCTCGCCGTACGACCGGATCTCGTCGATGGTCGGGTACATCGGACACACCAGATCGGTCGCGGGGCGACCACCCTCGTCCCAGCCCTCGATCCGGATCGCGTCTTCGTAGTGGAGCGGGCGGGTCGGGTCGGCCCGGCGGATCCACCCGGCGAGCGCGTCGTGGTTGACGCCGTAGCCGGCCTCGTTGCCGAGGCTCCAGATGATGATCGACGGGTGGTTGCGGTCGCGCTGCACCATCCGGGCCCCACGGTCGAGCCAGGTCGCCCGGTAGCGCGGGTCGTCGCAGATGCTCCGGTTGTAGGCGTGGGCCTCGATGTTGGCCTCGTCGATCACGTAGAACCCGAGTTCGTCGCAGAGGTCGTAGAACTCGTCGCGGTTCGGATAGTGCGAGGTGCGTATCGCGTTGATGTTGAGCCGGCGCATCGCGACGAGGTCGTCGCGCAGGTCGTCGACGGTGACCGCCTTGCCACGGTCGGGGTGATGGTCGTGCCGGTTGACCCCGAAGATCCACACCGGTTGCCCGTTGACGAGCAGCCGCCGGTCACGGATCTCGACCGATCGGATGCCCACCTGCGTCGTCTCGGTGTGGCGCACGCGGTCACGCGGGTCGAGCAGTTCGACCGTTACCGCGTAACGGTCGGGCGACTCGGCACTCCACGGACGGGCCCGGCGGACCTCGAACGTGGTGTCGACCGTGAACCCCGTGAACAGGTACGGCCGCGCGTGTTGGTACGGCACGGCACCGACCTGGGGACGGCCGACGGGCTTGCCGGCCGGGTCGGCCAGGGTGGTGCGCACCGACCAGCCTGCCTCCGGGACACCGGCGAACGACACCGTCGACGACACGGCGACGGAGCCGGTGCCGGTGGTCGGATCGAACGACGTGGAGATCGGCACGTCAGCGAGGTGGGTGCGCGGCCGTGACTCGATCCACACCGGGCGGTGCAGGCCGCCCATCCACCACTGGTCCTGGTCTTCGACGTAGCTGTGGGCGCTGAACTTGACCACGACGATCGCCACCTCGTTGTCGCCACTGTGGACGTGGTCGGTGACGTCGTACTCGCTGGGCAGGCGGCTGTCGGTGCCGAACCCGACGAACTCGCCGTTGACGTACACGGCGTGCACGCTCTCCGCGCCGTCGACGCCGAACACCACGCGGCTCCGCGCCCATGCTTTGGGCACCCGAAACGTGCGGCGATAGACCCCGGTCGGGTTGCGGTCGGGCAGCGCCGGCGGGGGGCCCTCGAACGGCATCTGGATGTTCGTGTACTGCGGCAGGTCGACGAAGTCACCGAGGTCCTGCATGGTCCAGTTGCCGGGCACGGCCACCGCGACGGCACGGGCGCGGCGGCCGGCGATCGCGGCGGCCGGCACGGCTTCGGGCGACTCGAACATCTCGAGCTGCCACGACCCGTCGAGCGATCGACGGGTGAAACCCCGCAGCGGCGTGTGGGCCGGCAGGCGCCCGAGCTGGAGGAGCGTGGGGTCGGCCCACGGTGCGAGTGTTCCGATCACCGGCAGCATCGCGTCACCGTTCCGGACCGAGCGCCCGGAGCTGTTCGGCCAACGCCTCGGGGACGACCGGGTTGAAGTACTCGTCGCTCGCCACCTCCGCGGCGGCGATGAAACGCTGGACCCCGGCCGACCGCCACGGCGACACGATCTCGACGTTGAACCACGCGTCGTCGTGGCGCCCAGCAGGCACGGTCGGACGTTGGTTGAGCCACATCATGTACGGCACCGGTTGGTCCCAGATGCGATCGACGCGGGCGAGGACGTCGACGAGGATCGAGGCCAGACCGTCGCGCCGTTCGTCCGACATCGACGGCAGGTCGGTGAGGTGGTCGTCCGGGGCGACGTCGATCGCGAGCGGGAAGGTCGGCGCGTGCGGCACCGACGCCGTCCAACCGTCGACCTCGGTGACCAGCCGGTCGCCGGGAGTCGAGTCGGGCTTCCACCCGGCGTCGAGCCGACGGCGCTGGCGCGACGGGACGTGGTCGTAGGCGTAGATCTGGCCGTGCGGATGGGCGATCGTGGCACCCACCTCGGGCCCGCGGTTCTCGAAGACCAGCACGTAGTCGACGTCGTCGCGCTCGCCGAGCGCCGCGGTCCGGTCGGCCCACAGATCGACCACCTTGCGGGCACCGTCGACGCCGAGCGACCAGAACGACGCATCGTGCTCGGGTGTGTAGAGCACGACCTCGCACCGGTCGCCCTCCATCGCCGGCCACCGGTTGGGGAACCAGCGGACGTCGTACGGTTCCGGCGCCTCGACCCCGCCGATGCAGAACGGGCAGCCGGTCGACGGCAGGTTGGGCCGCTTCTGACGGGTGCCCACCACGTGCACCACGGTGCCGAGATGGGGGTCGATGCGTTCCTCGCTCATGTCTCACTCCGTACTTCCACGAGGAACGCCGACTCGGGGTGCTGGACGGGCACCTGGAGTCCGCGCTCGATCAACTGACGGCCGGGCACGACGACGTCGGCAGCGAGCCAGGCCGGGCGGGTCCGCCCGAACTCCTTCGTCCACGACACGTCGTCGATCACCGACACGCGGTAGCGCAACGCCGGGTCGAGCCCGGGCAGCAGCATCGGCGCGGGTGTGGTCGTGGCCGACGGGGTCATCTGCACGTAGGCGAACACGCCGTGTCGGGCATCGTCGGAAACCACGCCGTGTACGAGTGCCGCCGGGTCGGGGTGCTCACCGCGGATGACGCGCCCCGAGTGCAACAGCGGCCGCAGTCGCCGGTACAGCGCGATGGCCGCGGCCACCTGCTTGCGCTGATCGTCGTCGGCGCCGAGCAGGTTCCATTCGATGCCGAGGTGTCCGAACAGCGACGTGGCAGCACGGAAGCCGAGGTCCTGACGGCGCCCGGTGGTGTGCGCTCGTTCCGGGCCGATGTGCGCGCCCATCACCTCGGGCGGGAACAGCATCGAGAACCCACGTTGGATCAACTGGCGTTCGAGTGCGTCGTTGCAGTCGGAGGTCCAGATGCGGTCGGTGTGTCGCAGCACACCCAGGTCGGCTCGGCCGCCGCCGGAGGCACAGCTCTCGATCTCGATCCCCGGGTGCGCGGCGCGGAGACGCTCCATGAGTTCGTACACGCCGAGCACGTGATCGTGGGTGCCCGCCCGACCGCGCCGCGACCCCTGCACGATCTCGCGGTTCATGTCCCACTTCAGGTACGAGATGTCGTACTCGTCGAGCAGTGCGTCGAGCGCGCCGAACAGGAAGTCGCGCACGGCGGATCGACCGAGGTCGAGCACGAGCTGGTTGCGGCCGAGCACCGGCTCGTACCCGTCGGTGGTGAGTGTCCAGTCGGGGTGGGCCCGGTACAGGTCGGAGTCGGGGTTGACCATCTCG
>CAXAWD010000181.1:0-7079 GCA_963972325.1 uncultured Acidimicrobiaceae bacterium | reverse complement strand
GCGACCTCCCGGACGAGGTGCCGGCCGGGACCCGGATCGAGGCCACCAACGAGTCGCCGAACGAACTCCACGAGTTCGTCACCTACCGCCTCGACGACAGCGACGGCCGCGACATCGACGAGATCGTCGCCGACGCCGAGGCGCTCCTGACCGGTGCCCAGCCCGTGACCGTGCTGATCGCGGCACCCGGCGGCGAGCAGATTCCGGCGGTCGGCGACGGCACGCTCGCCGAACCGGGCCGCTACGTCATCCTCTGCGCGATCCCTACCGGGGCCGACGTCGGCGAGTACCTCGAAGCCGCGGCCACGAGCGAAGGCCCGCCGCAGGTCGACGGCGGCCCGCCCCACTTCATGAACGGGATGTACGCCGAGATCACCGTCACCGGCTGACGGCGGCGCTGCTGCTGGTGCTGGTGCTGGTGGTGCTGGTGGTGGTGGTGCTGCCCGCCTGCATCGACTGCACCGAGATCGGCTCGTCGAAGCCTTTCACCATGCGTCGGCCGGCCGGCTCGAACTCGCATCCCACGGCGGCATCGGCCAGCGAGTCGGTGAGGAGCACCTCGAGCGGCCCCGCCTGGTCGACGAGCCGTGACGCCAGGTTCACCACCGAGCCGTAATAGTCGCCGCTGCGGAGCACCACGTTCCCGAACGCCATGCCGCCGCGCGGGGCGACGCCCACGTAGTCGGCGTCGAACGCGTCCATCAGCGCGATGGCGGCCCGACACGCCGCCACCGGATCGGTCGCCACGAACATCACCTCGTCGCCGATCAGCTTGACCACACGGGCACCGGCGCTCGTGGCGACATCGTGCGCCTCGGCCTCGAACCGCCCCATGAACTGCGACAGCTCTTGGGCCCCCATGTCGCGCGACAGCGCGGTGAATCCGACGAGGTCGACGAACCCGACGGCGTAGCGATACTGGAATCGTTCGGTGATGTCGATCGCCGTGCGACGCGTGCGCTCGACGGCCTGCAACATCTGTCGACGCAGGATCGGGTCGAGACGATCGGTCAGCCCGTCGAGCAGGCCGACCGCGTCGTACACCGCGCGAGCGAGCTCGATCTCCTTCGCACCGCTCAACAGATGCGGCGACTCGATGTCGGCGAGGAACAACGACACGGCGGCCTCCCCGATCCGTGCCAGCGACGACGCCATCACTCGCACCAGGCCCTTCGCCTCGTCGCCGCTGAACGTCGAGGCGAGCACGCTGACCGCCGCCAACGAGGCGATCTCCGCCTCGGTGAACCCGATCTCCCCCTCGGGAGCACCGTCGATCGGGACGAACCCGAACGCTCGCGCGTACGCGTCGAAGTCGTCGGGCGACAGGCCGGAGCGTTCGATCGCGTCGGCGCGCGTCAGCCGCTCACCGGGCACCATCCGTCGGTCGCCCGCCATCGACCCCAGCGCATCGGTCGCGAGGGCATGCTGCATCTCGGCGATCGAGAACCCCTGTTCTGACAACCAGTCGAGCAGTTCGAGACGACCGGTGTCGGTATCGGTCGTCGGGTCGAACAGACCGGCCCGCTCATAGTCGTCGGCGGTCGGCATGGCCGAGAGCGTAGGTCAATCCGACGCGTCGTGGCGGGTGCCGTACAGGCCGCGCCCGACCATCCGCATCACCACCACGTCGTCCTGGTTGACCATCTCGTGGCGGAAGAAGACCGTGCCCCGGTTCGGTCTCGTGCCCGACCGCTTCGTCTCGAGCACCTCGACCCGACCCCGCAGCGTGTCGCCCGGGCGCACCGGCGCGAGCCAACGGACCTCCTCCATGCCCGACGAACCCTGGCTGCTCGAGTCGAAGAGCAGCCCGTCGCAGAACAGCCGCATGAACATCGCGCAGGTGTGCCAGCCGCTCGCGACCAGCCCGCCGAACGGCGAGTCGACGGCTGCGTCCGGGTCGATGTGGAACGGCTGCGGGTCGTACCGCTCGGCGAACTCGATGATCGCCTCCTCGGTCACCTCGACCTCGCCGAGATCGAACACCTCACCGGTGGAGAAATCCTCGAAGTACTTCGTCATGGACCGTTGACTATCACGACGCGGCCCCTGCCGCGCGACGGTGCGAGGCGTCAGCCGCGCGCGGCAGCGCTCGGCGTGCCGAGCCGGGCACGTGCCGCATTGGCACGAATGGCGTCGACGATCTCGGCATGGCGGGTTCGAGGCAGGTCGTGGCCCATGTCGTTGAACATCAACAGCCGCGAGCCGGGGACCGCACGAGCGGTGGCGATGCCGCCGCTCGGTCGCACCAGCGGGTCGACGAGGCCGTGGACCACCAGCGTCGGCACGTCGAGGCGCTCCAGGTCGGCGGTGCGGTCGCCGCTGGCGATGATCGCCGCCAGCTGGCGGGCGGTGCCGTCGGGTCGGTAGCTGCGCTCGACCGAGGCGACCGCCAACTCACGGAACTCGGCGGCGTCGAACGTCGGACCGCAGATTTCGCTGAACAGTTCGACGCTCTGATCGACGGCGTGTTCGATCGAGGGCTCCTGCCGACGCAGCGACTTGCGGACGACCTTCGGGGTCGGCTGTCCGACCCGGCGGTTGCCGGTGGTGGACATGACCGACACCAGGCTCCCGACCCGCTCCGGGAAGTCGATCGCGATCTGTTGGCTGATCATGCCACCCATCGACATGCCGACGACGTGCGCACGCTCGATGCCGAGCGCGTCGAGCAGGCCGACGGCATCGGCCGCCATGTCGCGCAGCAGGTACGCCGACGGCAGCGGGCGGCGCAGCGCAACGGCTTTGAACAGTTGGCCCCGGGTGGGCGGCGGGGCGTCGACCGCGGTCGACAGACCGATGTCACGGTTGTCGAAGCGGATCACGCGGAAGCCGGCGTCGGCCAACCGTTCGACGAACGGCAGCGGCCAATCGATCAGCTGGCCGCCGAGGCCCATCACGAGCAGGAGGGGCTCGCCGCTCCCCTGTTCCTCGAATTCGATGGTGATCCCGTTCGCCTGTACCGAAGCCATGCGCACCAGGCTACGGGCGGGTGCGCCCCCGCCATCGGTCATCGGACCGGTCGTGGTCGACGACCGACGTGGCGGTGGGGGCCACGGGTTCCGGTACGGTGGCACCTGCCTATGGGACTGTTCAAGAAGCGAGTCACCGACCCCGACGAGATCGCACGGCTGAAGGCCCAGATCGAGTCGATGAGCGCCCGCCTCCAGGCGTCCGACGAAGCCAAGGGCGAGCTCGACTCCACCGTGCACCGCCTGGTGACCCGGCTGGAGACACCGACGCCGCCACCGCCCGAACCGCCGCCGATCGAGCCGGCAGCGCCCACGGTCGAGCCCGGCGAGATCGACCGGCTCAACGCCAGGATCGAGCGCCTGACCGCCCGACTCGACGAGACCACCGACGGGTCGTCCGACACCGTCGACCCTGCCCGGATCGACGAGCTCACCGCCCGGATCGAGAGCATCGGCGAACGCATCGACGCGGTCGATCAGCGCATCACGTCGATCTCCACCGAACTCGCCAACCAGATCACCGAGCTGAGCGGCGACATCGAGGCGATGGGAGGCAACGAGCCACCCACCGACGAGATCGTCGACGAGCTGCGCGACGCGCAGACGCGCCTCGCCGGCGAGCAGGCCCGCTACCAGATCCAGTTCCGCCAAGATCTGGCCGATCTCGCGGATCGGCTCCGTCGAGCCTGACCCCGACCGGCCGCCGCGGCGTCAGCCGCCGTCGGTGCCAGTGTCTGAGTCGGTGCCGGAGTCGGTGCCGATGTCGGTGCCGAGTTCGTCGGCCAGCCGAGCGATCAGTTCGCCGACCTCGTCGAGCTTGGCCTCGAAACCGGCGAGATCGCCGTCGCGCAGCAGCTCTTCGGCCTCGATGTAGAGGCGCTCGGCCTCGGCCGCCAGCTCGGCCGGGCTCCCGGCCGCCGGCTCGTCGACCGGATCGTCGTCGTCACCGTCGTCGATCGGCGGCGGCACGTCGTCGCCCCCGTCGGACACACGGTCGCCGATCTCGGCGTCGAAACCGGGGAACAGTCGCGCCAGCGCCGACTCGAGGTCGGTGTCGAGCACGGCACTGTTGTCGTGCGACACGATCACGAAGCGGAACTCGGCGACATCGGCCACCACGTACACCGGGCGGACATAGATCAAGCCGTCGGACACGGGCATCAACTGGAGGTCGCCGAACTTCACCTGGGTGCCCGTCTCCTGGCTCGCCTGCAGGCTCAGCTCGGGGCTGATGTCCTGTTCGGATTCGGCCTGGTCGGCCACCAGCAGCGGGCCGTCGGGCAAGGGTTCTTCGACCACGTACGTGATGAGTTCGCCGTACGTGGCGGGGTCGCTCGAGGCGGTCATGTACGCCTGCAGCCGGGTTCGGCTGTCGTCGGTGGAGAACCGCACGAACGGTCGGATGATGACGAATTCTTCCTCACCCGAGATGCCGTTGCGGAACTGGGTGTAGTACGGGATGAACCGTTCGGTCGACGACTCGCTGGCGAACTCGGTCTGCGTGTCGAGCGGGTCGGTCGTGGTATTGACGCGGGTCACGCCCTCCTGGCGATCGACCGACGGCGCCTGCGCCACCGACCAGGCACCGATGCGCTGGAAGAAGTTGGCGGGCTCGACCTGGTACTTCGAGTACAGCTCGGTCTGCACCCGGAAGAGGTCTTCGGGGTAGCGCAGGTGCTCGGCGAGGTCGGACGGCATCTCGTCGAACGACGTGAACAGGTCGGGGAACGCCGACCGCCACGCCCGCAGGATCGGGTCGTCCTCGTCGACGACGTAGAACGTGACGTCGCCGGTGTAGGCGTCGACCACGGCCTTGACGCTGTTGCGGATGTAGTTGGAGCTCGTGGAGAGGCCGGTCTGCTGACTGAGCTGCACGTTGCCGATCCGCTGACCGTACGGGTACCGCGACGTCGAGGTGTAGGCGTCGATGACCCACTGCACACCGCCGTCGACGACCACCGGGTAGGGGTCACCGTCGTAGTCGAGGAACGGGGCGATCTTCTCCACACGGTCTTGCACCGAACGCACCCACAGCAGCTGCGAGTCGTTCTGGATCGCACCGGAGCCGATGACGTTGTAGTCGAGGAAGGCGAGCGCGAACGCCGACTGGCGCAGCAGACCGTTGACCTTGACGCCCGACGTGCCGGTGTATGCCTCTTCGTCGCCGCAGGGCGACTCGGTCACCTCGGTGCGGGCGATCGCGTACCCGCTCATCTCTGGGCTGAAGTAGAGCTGTGGCTGGTCGAGCTCGACCTCGCGGTAATCGGGGCGGTCGCGGTCGGTCACCCGACCGACGGGCGCCATCACGAGCCCGCACCCGCGGGTGCTCACGAGGTGTTCGCCCTGCCAGCTCTTGTTGGCGATGCTGCCGAGGTCGAGTTCGCGGGCGGTGATCAGCACTTGCTGCACCTCGCCGTCGATCGGGTACCGGTCGACGTCGAGGTCGGCGATCTGCAACCCGGTCAGGTCGCCACGGTCACGCGAGAACCGCGACAGCATCTGGGCCGGATTGAGCAGCCGGACGTTCTCGATCGGTTCGAGGTCGGCTTCGACCTTCGCCGCGTCGAGGCGCCCGAACGACACCGTGTCGGTCGTGACGGTGTCGATGCCCATGGCGGCTCGTGTCGCATCGACATTGCGTTCGATGTACGGCGCCTCGCGCTCTTCCTGGTTGGGCCGCACGATCAGGGACTGCACGACGGCCGGGTAGATCAACCCGCCGACGATCAGCACCACGAGCCACAGGCCCGAGGCCACGAGCGGCAGACGCCAGCGGTCGGTGCGGATGGTCACGAGGTAGAGCACCGCCGTCAGCAGTGCGATCAGCACCAGCAGCATCATCGCCGGGAGCTGGGCGTTGACGACCGTGTACGTGGCGCCCTGGACGAAACCGCGCCGCTCGTTGGTGAGTTCGTAGCGGGTCAGCCAGTAGTCGGCCGCCTTGACCGCCGCGAGCACGGCCAGCAGCACCGCGATGTGCACCTTGGTCGAGGCCCGCACCGTGGGCACCGACGACGTGAACAGCACCCCGCCGTTGAGCAGATGGGCGGCGACGGTGAGCAGGAGCACGATGACGAGCGCCGCGAACAGCCAGTCGATCGCGAACGTGTAGAACGGCAACTCGAACACGTAGAACCCGACGTCGATGCCGAACTGCTCGTCGTTGACACCGAACGACTGGCTGTTGCGGAACAGCAACCAGTCCTGCCAGCGCGACACCGCCGGCAACGCCAGCATGAACGACAGCACGAGGGCGGTGCCGTAGCGCACGAGCCGCAACCGCTGGCCGAACACCTCGTGGAACCGCTCGACGTACGGATGCACGTTGGCCGGGAACGACGTGGGCGCCGTGCGGTCGGCGATGACGAGGTTGACCGTGGCCAGCACCGCGAACACGGCGAAGAAGATCAGGAACAGCGAGACCTTGGCCCAGATCTGCCCCCAGAAGACGTCGCTCCGGCCGAGCGCGTCGTGCCACAGGGCATCGACGTAGAAACTCGCGATCGCACGACCGAACACGATGACCCCGAGGAACACGAGGCCGAGTGCGATCAGCACGCCGCGTCCCGAGATTCGGGACAGGAGTGGTGGACGGGGAAGGTCTGATTCGCGCCGCATCTGGCGCCGAGGCTAGTGGGCGCTCGGCACGGTCAGGCAGCGGCACCCCGCATGAGCAGGTGCGGCGACGTGACCGGTCGGGTACGGGTCGCCCGCGGGGACCTCGCCGGCCAGCGAATTGTCCTCGCAATCGGCGCAGGTCGGCTCGGACGGATCGATGATCCACGTCAGCATGGTGCCGGGCTTCACGGCGACGGCGAGACCGCCGCCATGGGCGAACCGGAACGCATCGTCGAGCTGGTCGTCGATGTGCTGCGTCTTCCACTCGCGGTACACCGCCCGAACCCGCTTGGTGATGTCCTCGTTGTCGCCTGCGCCCTCGCTGATCGCCCGTTCGAGCCGGGACCGCAGCGGGGTGACCAGGTCGTCGCGCACGATGGCATGGGCACGATCGAGGGCTCCGCCCCGTGTGATCGTGGTTCGGAACGTCTTGGAGTCGGCCTTGCCGACCTCGGCGGCGCCGGCGATCGCTGCGTCGAGCCGTTCGGCGAG
>CAXAWD010000180.1:0-7080 GCA_963972325.1 uncultured Acidimicrobiaceae bacterium | reverse complement strand
CTTCGACGCTCGCCCACCTGCACGCTCGCGGCGCGTTGGCGTGAGCTGTCGGCCCGGCCTTTCGTCCAGCCACTGCGCGCCTTGTCGGCGCCGGTGACAATGGTGGGGTTGCCCAGTGTTCTGACGCTGCGAGTGGCACACTGATCACGTGAGGTCACAGGGCGTTCCGTGGCAACGGGTGCTGTCGGTCGTGACCGCGGTCGTCATCGGGCTGACCGGTGTGATCGTGGCCGTGCGCGCCGACGGCTTCGCCGCGCTCGACGCCACCGTCCCACGCGCCACCCGCTGGTTCGTCGACCAGGCGAACGGACGGGTCGTGCTCGCGGACGGGTTTTCCGGACGCGCGCTCGCCCGCCTCAACACCTCCGCCGACGGCCAGGTGCTCGAAGTCGCACAGAGCGCGAGCGGTGTCGTCATCGTCGACCGGTCAGCGGCGACCGCCCGCACCATCGACTCGTCGGCGTTGCGCCTCGGACCACCTCAGTCGGTCGGCCTGGTCGCCGAACCGACCACGATCGTCGGAGTCAGCCAGGCCGGCCTCGTCGCCGTCGACCCGGTCTCGGCGAAAGGGCTCCTGCTGCCACCCGGCGGCGACGCCGTGCCGTTCGACATCGATGCCGGTGGAACGGGCGCCACCACGCGGATCGCCCGCGACGGCTCCGTCTGGACGTTCGCCGCCGGTCGGCTCTCCCGCCGCACCACCACCGGCCGCCAAACGATCGTCGGGGGGCTCTCGGACGCCCGGTTCACGCTCGTGGGCGTCACACCCCTGATCCTCGACCGTGGTCGTGGGAGCGTGCGGTTCGGTACCGGGGGCTGGGTCGACATGCCGGCCGGCACGGCCATCGACGAACTCGTGCTGCAAGAACCCGGACCGGCCGCCTCGTGCGGCTGGGTCGGCGGCGACGATCAGCTCTGGTGCATCGGCGAGGAGGGTGTCGTCGAAGCGGTGACGATCGACGGCCTCGGCATCGACGGCGCCGACTCGTTCGCGATCGCCGGCGACGCCGCCGCGCTCGTCCGCAGGTCGCCGTCCGAGATCGTCCGTCTCGACTGGCGCGAGGCGGAGATCGTCGACGATGTGGTCGCCGACCCGTCGCCCGGTGCCTCGCTCGAAGTGTCGGCATCGACCGACCTGGTCTGGGTCGACGAGACCAACGGCGACTTCGTCTGGGCGGTCAATCCGTGGGGCATCACCGCGATCAGCAAGGACGACCAGGCGAGACCCCTGCTCGGCGAGTCCGGCGAGTTGCTGGCCGACGGGTCGGGCGGACAGGCGCCGAGCGTGCGGGGTGGCGAAGACCGAACGGGCGACGTCGAGCGCGAACCCGACGACAACGGCATCGACGACCCGCCCCAGGCCTTCGACGACCCGGTGACCGCTCGCTCGGGCACGAGCGTGCCGATCGACGTCACCGCGAACGACTTCGACCCCGACGGTGAGGCGATCGCTCTCAGTCGCGTCGGCAGGGCCGGATCGGGCACGGTCGAGATCGCCGACGCGAGCAAGGTCCTCTATCAGCCCAACCCGGGGTTCGTGGGGATCGATGAGTTCGAGTACACGATCGTCGACGGCGACGGCACCGAGGCGACCGCCACGGTACGGATCGAACTGCTCCCGGTCGACGCACCGAACCAGGCACCGATCGGTGCGCCCGATGTGACCGAAACCGGTCCCGACGCTCCGGTGATCATCGACGTACTGCTCAACGACATCGATCCCGAACGTGACTCGTTGCGGGTCGCGTCGTTCAACCCGCCCGATGTCGGCGGCCGGATCTCCGAGACGATCGCGCCGTCGGGGCTGCCGGCGCTCCGGTACGAGCCGCCGCCGGGCGCATCCGGCACCGCGACGTTCACCTATCGCCCCGTCGATTCGTTCGGAGCGGTCGGTGAACCGGTGGTGGTCCAGGTCGAGATCGCCCAGTCGACCGACGACAACCGCCCGCCGGTCGTGAAACCCGACGCGGCACGCGTCCGACGCGACAACATCACGATGCTGCCCGTGCTCGCGAACGACCGCGACCCCGACGGCGATCGTCTGACCCTGGGACTCGTCGAACCGATCCCGCCGGGTCTCGACGTGCGCGTGCGCGGCAACGAGTTGGAGGTCATCGCCCGAGCCGGCGCGGCCGACCTCTCACCGTTCGGCTACACCGTCGACGACGGCAACGGCCACGTGGTCACCGGTTCCGTGCTCATCGTGTTGATCGGTGAGGAAGAACCCAACCGCCCACCGGTCGCGAACGCCGACACCGCGTCGGCCGTCGTCGGTACGGCACAACTGATCGACGTGCTCGCCAACGACCGAGACCCCGACGGCGACCCCGTCGTCCTCGTCGGCGTCGACCGGGCGGACGACTCCCCGAACGCGGGTGCGATCGCGATCCAGGGTTCGGTGGTGCTCTACACCGCGGCGCCGATCGCGACCGACGAGGACATCGCGATCGACCGGTTCACCTACACGATCACCGACGGCAACGGTGCCACCGCCGTCGGGGAGGTGAGCGTCCGGGTGCTGCCGGAGGCGATCGCCGAGCCTCCGTTCGCGCAAGACGACGCCGCCACCACCGAGGTCGACGTCCCGGTCACGCTCGACGTGCTCCGCAACGACGGTGACCCGTCCGGTGAACGGCCCACGATCGTCGGCACGCCGGGATGTGCGGGTGGCGGCCAGGCGTTCGTCACACCCGACGCCCGGGTCACGTTCACGCCGCCCGTGGGGCGCGCCGGGGTGTTCAGCTGCACCTACGAGGTCGGGAACAGCCAGGGACTCAGCGACTCGGCCACGATCGTCGTCAGCGTGCTCGAACCGGAGGTGGTCAACCTCCCACCGATCGTCAACGACGAGGAGGTCGTCGTCGTCGTCGGCGAGACGGTCGTGATCGACGTGCTCGACAACGACTCCGACCCCGACGGACCGAAGTCGGAACTGCGGGTGCTGTCGAGCACACGTCCGAGCCTGGGCACCGCCACCCGCACCGACGGACTGATCGAGTTCGACGCAGGGCCCGCGATCGGGGTCACCTCGATCGTCTACCGGGTCGGTGACGCCACGACCGGCGTCACGATCGGCCGCGTGCTGATCCGCATCGTCGAGCCCGACCCGGTCGCCCCGTACGCGAACGACGATGCGCGCACGATCACCGGGCCTGCGGTGCCCACGACGGTCGCCGTGCTCTCGAACGACGGCGACGACGACGGTGAGGTCGGTGACCTCCGGGTGACCGGTGCCACCCTGCTCTCCGGCGATGCGGAGATCACCGTCGACAACACGTCGGTGACGATCTCGGCCGAGCCCGACTTCGTCGGCGATGTCGTGGTGCGTTACGCGATCGTCGACCTCGACGGCCTCTCGGCGGAGGCGCGGATCGTGCTGACCGTGCTCGAAGCCCCCAACCGTCCGCCGGTCGCGGATGACGACGCGGCCACGGTGTCCAACGGTGGCACGATCTCGGTCCCGGTCGCCCTCAACGCCGTCGACCTCGACGGTGACCCGCTGACGTACTCGATCGTCACGGCCCCCGATCCGGCCCTCGGTTCGGCTCGGCTCGAGGCGGGTGCCCTCGTGTTCGTCGCAGTGCCCGACGCGAGCGGCACGGCCACGGTCGTGTACCGGGTGGACGACGGCGAGGCCACCGACGACGCCACCGTCACGATCACGGTGCTGCCGTGCACGCAGTCGCGCCCGTCCGCCCCCGACCTGTTCTTCCAGACCGGCTACCAGCAGCCCATCGCGATCGATCTGACGGCGACCGCGAGCAACGGCACCGTGGTCGATGTCGGCCCGCCGCTGTCCGCGCCGAGCGGTGTCTACACCCCGCCGGCCGGTGAGAACGGGAACATCACGTTCACGTACGCCGTCAGGAACGGCTGCCGGATCCAGGCGGTCGGCACCGTGGTGATCGATGTCAACCAGGAGCCGCTCGCCTCGACGTACCAGACCTCGATCGGCCGTCGCGAACAGGTCGTGATCCCCGTGTCGGCGCTGGCGACCGATGCCGAGCCGCTGGCGATCGTCGGCTGGGAGGGTTTGCCCGACTGGATCACCGTCATCGACGAGCAGCGTGCGCTCTTCGTCGACCCGGCGGGACGCAGCGGCCGGGTCGACATGACGGTCATCGTGGCCGATCCGGGCGGCCTCCAGGCTCGGGTGCCGGTCACGATCGATCTGGTCAACCTCGCTCCGTCGGCGCAACCCGACACCGTGGCGATCGCCGATGCGCCCGTCGTCGTGTCGCCACTCTCGAACGACAGCGATCCCGACAACGACCCGATCAGTCTCGGCGCCGTGCCCGTCAGCGTCGAGTTCGCGAACGGTGAGGTCGGCACGATCGAACAGGTCGGCAACGGACAGCTCCGCATCGATGCCGGCGACGGGCTGGGCGTCGGCACGTTCGAGTACACCATCGTCGATTCCCTGGGGCTGACGTCGGCGCCCGCCACCGTCACCGTCATGGTCAACCGGTCGCCGGTGGCGCCGACGGTGCCGATCGAGGTCGAAGCCGGTTCGAGTGCGGTCGTCCCGGTTCCGGCGACCGACGCCGAAGGCGGCCCGCTCACGCTGACGATCCTCGGCGACCCGTCGCCGTTGACGATCACGGTCGACGGCCTGACGCTGACGGTGGCGGTACCGCTCGCCGCCGCCGGCCGGGAGATCTCCGTCGGGTACCGCGTCACCGACCCGCAGGGAGCGAGCGCCGACGGAACGCTCGAGGTGACGGTGGAGGCGCCACCGGCGACGACCACCAGCACGACGACCACGACGTCGACGACAACGACCACCACCACGACCACGACGGTGCCGTCGACCACCACGACGCCCGCGACCACGACCTCGAGCCCATCGTCGTCGACGCCCACCACCGAGCCCTGAGCCCGGCCCGGGCTGTCAGCGGCGGCGGATCTGGAGCGGGTGGTCGGCGGAGGTCAGACAGCGACCGGTGTCGCAGTCGAACTTCCAGCCGTGGAGCGTGCACACGAGCACGTCGCCGCGACGGGTCGACTCGATCTCGCCGAACACGGTGAGGTCGGCGTTGCGGTGCGGGCACCGGCGCTGCACCACGTAGTCGCCGAGTTCGATCTCCGCCTCGGTCTCGGTCGGCGGATCGAGCTTCCGGATCGCTTCGGCCTCGGTCCGGCGCATCCGCTCGACCGACAGCGACTTGAAGAAGTTGTAGAGGTACTCGTTGAAGTCGCCGTCGCGCCATCCGGTCCACCGGCACGACAGGAACAGCGAGTTCGACCAGTCGACCGCCCGGTCGGCTGCGGTCTGTTCGACCAACGGCCGGGGGATGTCGAACCGGAACGAGTACGGCTCGCCGTCGTAGGCGCGAACTTCGGCCTTCGGGAAGTCGATCAGGACCTCCAGGTCGCCGGCCCGCACCAGGCAGTTGGCACCGACCGCACTGCACAGCGTCGGAGCCATGCGCAGCAGCGGCTGCCACCAGTCGGCCAGGGTGGTGAGCAGGTCGGTCGACTCGCTCGGCCAACCTGCCTTCATGTCGTCGAGCCAGGGGAGCCAGTCGGCCTGGTAGCGGCGGAGGTACGCCTCCTTGTCGTCGAAGATCGCGGCGACCTCGTCGTCGGGCATCGGGTGGCGGGTGACGATCTCGTCGGCGCCGATCTCGAACTCGGTGCCGGGGATGGCCAGTTCGCCACGACGCCCGCGGTCTGCGAGCAGCTTCAGGAACGCCCGCTGGTCGGGAAAGATCGACATCTCGTCGCCGCGGATCACGTTGAGGTGCCACAGGTCGGGGTCGAGGAAGGCGGGTGGACCGGCGCTCGGCACCACGGCGCGGGCGTCGATCGCCTCGACGTACTTCATCGCCCGAGTGAACTGGCTGTCGACCTTGGCCTCGCACAGCCGACGCTTCTCGTCGTCGGGCATGTCGTACACCATCGGGTACCAGATCGCCCCCGAGTACTGCAGCCAGTGCAGGTCGACCGGTCCGTGCGATCGCAGCGCGTCGAGGTCGGTGGTCCGGCAATCGTTCTGGTTGACGAGCCGCGAGCGGCCATCGGACACCATCATCGCCGAGTCGCCGCCCGGGCCGTCGGTGATCGACACCTCGGTGTGGATCGCGATCGTGAGACCGGGCGCGATCTCCATCTCCTCGCCGTCGACCGTCGGGACGAACTCGGTGAACCCGAGACCGCCGAGCGTTCGCCGCTGTTCGCGGGTGGGGTAGCCGGGCAGCAGGATCGGGATGTCGCGGCGGAGGTGTTGGCGCAGCCACGGCTCGTCGTGGTGGTCGGCGTGCAGGTGCGTGACGTACAGGAAGTCCGCCTGCTCGATCCGCTCGAGCAGGTCGTCGCTCAGCTGATCGTTGCGGGGAAAAACGAACCAGGACCCGTGGAACGCCGGCAGGAACCACGGGTCGCACAGGATCGACCCGGCCTCGGTTTCGACGAGCATCCCGGCGTGTCCGATCGACGTGGCGCGCATGGCTGCGAGGGTATCGGCCGCCGCGGAAATGCACCGGCCGGCACCGCCGGGTGAGAACCGCGGCGGGTCAGGCGACGGGCGGGTCGGTGTACTGCTGGCCCGCCCGCGAGACGTGCTCGGTCCACTGGCTGCCGTCCCAGTAGCGCAGTTCGAATCGCGACGACGGGTCGGCGTACCAACCGGCGGGTGCGGCACCGGCACCGGCCGCAGCCGCGCCCATGGTGGCGGTTGCGGCCTCGGCGGCGGGTTCGCTCGCCACGGTGAAGTGCTCGTCGGCCCCGGCGTCGGCGATCGACGGGCTCGACGCCTCGGTGGCGGGCGCCTCGGTGGTGTCGGTCGCAGACGTGGCGGCGCCGGGGGCCCATCCGGCGACGTCGGTGGCCGACTCGGCAGCATCGGCAGTAGCCGGCTCGGCAGCAGCTGGTTCGGCAGCGCTCGGCTCGGCAGGAGTGGGCTCGGTCGGTTCGGCGATGGGTGCCGCCGGTGTCGCGGCGGTGACCGCTTCGGCGGGGGAGTCGGCGCCATCGGTGTCGCGAGACAGGTAGGCGGTGACGGTGCCGCCGGTCGGGACGATGGCGACGACCGACCATCCGTCGCCGGTCTGCTCGGTGAGCTGGTCGGCGAGTGTTCCG
>CAXAWD010000179.1:0-7132 GCA_963972325.1 uncultured Acidimicrobiaceae bacterium | reverse complement strand
GTGGCCCGACGGCGTGTGGTTCGTCGATCTCGCCGCCGCGACGTCGCCGGCGCAGGTCGATGAGGCCGCCTCGAATGCGATCGGAGCGGGTCGGCTACCGGGACGCGATCACCGCGACGACCTGATCGATCACCTGCGCGATCGGACGGCGCTGATCGTGCTCGACAACTGTGAGCACCTGGCGCCGCGACCGGCACGCCTGGCACACGACATCGTGACCAACGCCCCGTCCTGCGCGGTGCTCGCCACCAGCCGGACCCCGCTCGCCGTGCGCGGCGAAACGGTCCACCGGCTCGGGCCGCTCGAACTCGACGGACCCGACTCGCCGGCGTTCCAGCTGTTCATGGAGCGCGCCGGCCCCTCGGCGCCACCCGACACCGAGGGCTACAGCCGGCTGTGTGCGGCCCTCGAGGGCCTGCCCCTGTCGATCGAACTCGCGGCGCCACGAGCCGTGGCGCTCGGCCCGCACGTCCTGCTCGATCGGCTCGACCACTCGGTCTCGCTGATCCAGAGTGCCGATCCGTCGCTGCCCGAACGGCAGCGAACGCTCGAGCGGCTGCTCGATTGGAGCTGGGACCTGCTCACCGACGAGGCCCGCGACATGTTGTCGGCGGTCGCCGTCCTGCCGGCGGGATTCACCCTCGACATGGTCGAGTCACACCGAGCGGGGGCTCCGGACACGACCGATCCGGTGGAGACCCTGGTGCTCCTCCTCGAACACTCGCTGGTCATCCGTGCACCCGACGCCGGCGAGACGCGGTTCCGGGTCCCGGTCACCGTCCGCACGTATGCGCTGGGCCGACGCGATCTCGACCACAGGGTGGCCGCCGCTCGCCGTTTCGGCGAGTACTTCGTCGAGCTCCTCGGCCCACGTCGGGCGACGACGTGGCGCTGGCTCAGTCGTGTCGAGAGCGAGATCGACAACCTGCGAGCGGTGATCCAT
Organism: uncultured Acidimicrobiaceae bacterium; assembly: GCA_963972325.1. GTDB lineage: Bacteria > Actinomycetota > Acidimicrobiia > Acidimicrobiales > Ilumatobacteraceae > Ilumatobacter. Next base: position 6,189 of record CAXAWD010000179.1, on the reverse strand, counting down.
CGCGTCGCCGGGCACGACGACCACCTCGGGCAACGGTTGGCGTGGACGATCGGGCGGCGCCACGACCTCCGCAGCGCGATCGCCACGGGCATCGACGAAATGGCCACGTATCACGAGCTGCTCCCGAGCCCGACGCCGCAGCGCACGGCCAACCTCTGTCTCATGATCGACCTCGCGCTCCGGACCGAGTACACCGAGCGAGCCGACCGCTACCTGTCGGACGCACGCACGTGTGCCGACGACGTCGGGGCTCCGGACTGGGATTCGACGTGCGTCCAGAAGGCGGAAGGTGTGCTGGCGCTTCGGCGTGGTGAACCCGAGCGAGCGATCGAGATCGCCCGTGCGGCGATCGGACGGTGCGCCACACCGCGCAGCCGCGCCCGGTTGCTGAACCTGGTCGGCATCGCGAGCGCCGAGTGCGACCTGGTCGACGACGCCGTCGACGCGCTCCGGGCCGAACTCGCGGCCGAAGTCGAGGCCGGGCTCGAACTGATGCAGTGCACGACCCGGAGCAATCTCGCCGAGGCGCTGCTCCAGGCCAACGACCCGACGGGCGCCGCACGGCATCAACGCGAGGTGCTCGACGAGGCCCGCTCGAACCAGGACACCACACTCATCGCGTTCTCGGTGCTCCTCGCCGCGCGTCTGTGCCTCGTCGAAGGCGAGTTCGCCGAGGCGCTCGTCCTGCAGACCGCCGGTACCCGGCTGCTCGCCGACGCCGGCATCGCCCTGTTCGCGTCCGACACCGAAGCGCTGGCGGCCGCCGCGACCCGCATCCGAACGTCGCTCGATCGTGTCGAACACGAACAGGCGATCGGCACTGGAGCGCTCATCTCGGACGACGAAGCGGCCGATCGCGCCGCCGTCGCACTGTCCCGTCACGCCGAGGAGCCGGCCGGCGCGACGACCGATCTGCAGCTCGCCGATCGCGCCGATCGACGAAGCACCACCGGCCCCGGACGACATCACGAACACCGACACCACGGAGCGTTGACATGAGCGACATCGGAACCCCGGACCCGAGATTCACCACGCCGGCCGACCCGGACCTCGCACGGTCGATCGGCGACGCGCTCGCGTCGATACCACTCATCCCCGTCGACGGCCACGACGATCCGGTGCCGGTGACCATCACCCCCGACGGCGTCGTGTACCTCACCGGCGACGTGATCGTCTACGGCGACGACGCGAGCGCTCGTCTCGGCGAACTGGAGCGCGACGCATCGCTCGCCGACAGCGTCGGCGACTGGCATCGGCACGTCGGCGTGCGCGACGTACTGCCGCTCGTCGACACGCTGCGCGAAGAGGGGCACACGGCTCAGCCGAACCACGCGTTCAGCGCGAGCGGCTGCGATCATGCCTGCGACTGTGGCCCACACCCGGCGCTCGCCGCGCAGATCGCCGAAGATGGTGTGCTCGGTCTGCTCACCGGACAACCGATGCGGTCGCAGCCCATGAGATCGCAACCGATGCGGTCCCAGCCGATGCGATCCCAGCCCTTCCGGTCACAGTCCTCGCCGCCGATGTCGACCGCTCGGCCGGCGACCGACGCCGAGATCCCGCAGCGGACGATGGGAGCGGGCCGCCGACCGCGACCGCTCGTCGTCGTGCTCGACACCGGCGTCGCCGACCCCCTCCCGCCGATGTTGCAGCCCGAGGCACTCCCCGGTCCCGACGGTGCCGACGTCTTCGGCTGGATCGACCTCCCCGACCGTGACGACCCGCGCGACGGGTACCTCGACCCCGTCGCGGGCCACGGCACGTTCATCGCCGGCATCGTCCAACGGCTGGCCCCGGGCTGCCCACAGTTGCATCTGCCGATGACCACCCGATTCGGTCTGGTGCCCGAGTGGCACGTGCTGCAGTGGTTGGCCTGGATACCGGTGCTGACCGAGGCGGCGGAGCGCGACGTGATCGTGTCGATGTCGTTCGGCGGCCCGACCACGGACGGTTCGAACCTGCTCGAGCAGGCGGTCGGAACCGCGTCGGCCGCGGTGGGTGACCAAGGTCGGACCAGCACCGTGCTCGTCGCCGCCGCCGGCAACGACGGCACCTGCCGTCCGTACTATCCCGCCGCGTGGCCGACGGTGCTCGGTGTCGGAGCGCTCGGCGCGGCAGGGGCGCCGGACTGGACCAACTACGGGACCTGGGTCGACGTCTGTGCTGCCGGCGTCGACATCACGAGCACCTTCTTCACCTGGAACGGTGAACTCCCGCGCATCAACACCGTCGACGAAGACGACTTTCCCGGCTGGGCGGTGTGGTCGGGCACGTCGTTCGCGACGCCGATGGTCGTGGCGGCGCTCGCCCGGACGATCGTGCTCGAGGGAGTCGATGCGATCACCGCGGCGGGCAGGGTCGCGCGGGCTCCCCACCTCGCCCGACTGCCCGGGCTCGGCACGATCGTGAACGTGTGATCGTCGCACCGCGCCGCCGTCGGCCGGTCCGCGGGTCCGCGGTGGCGGGCGTCGTGACGAACCGGCGCCCGGCGGTCCTCGGCGTAGGGTTCCTCCATGGCACAGGACGACCACGGAGCTCCGGTGGAGCTCGAAGCCGAAGGGCACCCGGTGACGATCACCAGCCCGAACAAGGTGATGTTCCCCAAGCTCGGCCTGACCAAGCTCGATCTCGCGAACTACTACCTGGCCGTCGGCGAGCCGCTGATGCGGTGGATCCGCAACCGACCGGTGCTCTTGGAGCGGTATCCCACCGGCGTCGGCGGCACGTCGTTCTTCCAGAAGCGGATCCCCGACTCGGCCCCGACTGGTTGACGACCACCACGGTGCAGACCATCAACGGCACCGAATCACGAGCTCTCGTGATCGCCGACCTCGCGCACGTGCTCTGGGCCGCGAACCAGGGCGTGCTGGGGCTGCACGTGTGGCAGTACACCGCCGACAAGCCGCAGTGGGCCGACGAGCTGCGGATCGACCTCGACCCGTCGCCCGGGCAGACGTTCGACCACGTTCGCGAGGCGGCGATGCACGTGCGGCTGTACTTCGCCGAGCTCGGCATCCGTTCGTACGTCAAGACCACCGGCAGCAAGGGGCTGCACATCTACGTGCGCGTCGTCGACGGCTACGACTCGTTCGCCGTGCGGGGCGCTTCGGTCACCGCCGCCCGCGAGCTCGCCCGACGGCACCCCGACCTCATCACCGACGAGTGGTGGAAGGAACTGCGCGAGGGTCGGGTGTTCGTCGACTTCAACCAGAACGCGCCGCACAAGAACGTGTTCGGTGCATGGGGTGTCCGACCACGGGTCGGGGCCCAGGTGTCGACCCCGTTCGAGTGGGACGAACTGATGGACGTGATGCCCGACGAGCTGACGGTGCTCACCGTGCCCGACCGCCTCGCCGAGCGCGGCGACCCGTGGGCCGACATGAACGATGAGCCGCAGGAGATCGGTCCGCTGGTCGAGCAGTTCGCCGACGACATCGCCGACGGCATCCCCGACCCCCCGTGGCCGCCCGTCTACCCGAAGATGCCGAACGAGGCGCCTCGGGTGCAGCCCAGCCGCGCCAAACAAACCGACTGATCGCGAGTTGTGCCTGGCACAACTCGCGATCTTTTTCGGGGTGGGTGCAACGCTTTCGCGCCGTCGTGCGCCGTAGTGAGTGATGGAGGGATTGCGACACACCGAGACCGTGGCGGTCCGACAGGGGCCCGCCGCCACGCTCACGTGGAGTCGAGCCGGCAGGCGAGACGACCAATGGTGACGGTGCGTGTTTCGGCGAGCGAAGCGAGCCGAAGAGGGACGCGGGCGGAACGCTTGTCTGCTGACCAAACACTCATCGACCTGTACCGCGCCGAATACACCGGCATGGTGCGGCTCGCGTTCACGCTCATCGGGAACAACGCGGAGGCCGAAGAGGTCGTCCAGGACTCGTTCCTGGAGATCTCGTCACGCTTCGACGACCTGGGACAACCCGGCGCCTACCTGCGCACCATCGTGGTGAGCAGGTGCCGGTCCGTGCTTCGACGCCGACGGCTGATGCAACTGACCCCACCGGCTCGGCCGACGGATCTTCCTCCGGAGGCCGAGTCGCTGTGGGACGTGCTGGAACAGCTTCCCGAACATCAACGCATCGCGGTCGTACTCCGGTACTACTGCGGATACCGGGCCTCTGAGATCGCCCAGATCACCGACCAGCCCGCCGCCACCGTCCGTTCGCACCTGCGTCGGGCGATGAAGGCGATGCGCAAGGAGCTCACACCATGAGTCGCTTCGAGGACACCCTTCAGCGCGACCTGACCGTGATCGCCGACCGAGCAACTCCGTCACCCGACGCCTGGCAGCAGATCCAACGCCGGATCATCGACCAGGAACCACCTCAGGAGACGGAGATCATCATGCTCACGGACAACACCACCCGGCCCCGACGCTGGCCCATCCTCGCCGCGGCAGCGGCAGTCGCAGCGCTCGTCGTCGGCGGCGTCGCGCTCGTCAACCGCGGCGACGACGCCAACGATCCGGCCGACACACCGACGCCCGAGACCATCGCCATCCCCGGACCGGACGACGATGCCGATGTCGACACCGGGCCCGACTCCGGGCCCGACTCCGACGCCGACCCGTCGGCCACCCCCGAGGCGGACACCGATCCGAGCACCGAGGGCGAGACGGCGGCGACCGATCCGCGCTCGTTGTCGCTCGCCGGCACGTTGTCCGCCGTCCTCGATTTCGTCCCACCGGGAGACGACGGTGTCGGCAGTTTCAGCGGCGACGACGTCATCACCGGCGACCTCTTCGGCACGGGCCTCGCCGAAGGAACCTACCGGAACAACGACGCCGGAGACGGCCTCGTCGGGAACAACCACCTCGTCCTCGACGTCAGGATCACCGACATCGGCGAAGGCCGGCTGATCATCGACGAGCAATGGGCCTCGAAGCTCACCGGGTCGTCCGAGCACACCGGGGTCGTCACTGCGGGCACCGGCGACTTCTTCGGTGCCACCGGCAGCTGGACCTACCTGGCGCCCGACGGCCGCGACAACCCGGCGACCGACAAGGTGGAGACAGCCGGCGACTATTCGCTCGAACTGACCCTGCCGTCGCAGGCCGACGCCGATCGAGGTTGGACCGTCGACGCCGACGGCGTGATCACCATCGGCGGTGCCACACATTCGAGCACGACCTTCACACCGATCGACGACGGCGACCCGGACACCGTTACGTCGGTGTCCACGTCCACCCACACCGACGCCGATGGCGCAGTCACCCGGAGCGGTGTCGGCCACCGGGTGGACCCGGACTCGAGGACCTCGTTCGGGATCGGCCGCGACACCCAGGAACTGACACTCGACGGGTTCGGCACGGGCACCCTGGAATGGGTCGTCTACTGGAGCCAAGACCCGCACCTGTCCAGCCGGCAACACCTGATCGGAGCCACCGGCGCATTCGAGGGCTACACGGGCAGCCTGATCGCCTACGGAGGCCACCCGGACTAGGAGGTCGACTGGTCGGGGCTCACGACGCTCGTGCCGGGGCCGACGCTACAACGCGTCACGGCGACGGGCAGTTGGTCGGACGACGGCTACACCGAGTCGCCACGCGACGGCGACACCACGCTGGATGTCACGTACACGACCACGTTCGTCGGTGCGTTGGACGGCGTCGGGCAGGGCACCGGGACGCGCACCCCGCACGACACCGACACCGGCAGCGACGGCGGTGCGGCCATCGAGTTCACCGGCTCGGTGGCCGGTATCGGCGAGGGGACGTTCACGATCCGCGAGGTCTTCTCGACCGGAACCGGACCGTTCTTCTCGGTCGGGGTCATCACGGACGGCACCGCTGACCTGGCAGGGGCACGCGGCTTCGTGCAGTTCGAGACCGGGAGCTACGAGCTCGACATCGAGGTCCCCACCACCCCGGCCGAACCGTCGAGGGTGTTCGAACTGACGACGTCGTCCAGCGACTCCGACATCGTCGAGAGCGTGCATGACGACGGATCGCTCCTTCGCACAGGCATCATCACCTACACCGGGCAGCTGACCGGCCAGGCACCGTGGGTCGGGACCGGCGGGCTGGACAACGGCATCGACACCACGTATATCGACCGGCCGTTCTCGGGCACGATCGACGGCGTCGGGACCGGCACCCTCGTGTTCCGCACCGTGTCTCGCGTCGACGAGGCGGGGTACTGGACAGAAGCTGCCGTCATCACCGGCGGCACGGGTGACTTCCAG
>CAXAWD010000178.1:0-7170 GCA_963972325.1 uncultured Acidimicrobiaceae bacterium | reverse complement strand
GTTGACGTTGACCGTGCGACCGGCGATCGTTGCCGTGCTCACGTCACGTCTCCTTTCACATCGTTGGTTGGTGTTGGTGTTGGTGTTTCGGTTCGGCCATCGGCGTGGGGGCCCGTTTCGACTGCGACGGATCGCAGTGTGTGGAGGGCGCGGGCCATGCCGCGCCGCACATCGGGATCTCGCATCTGACGAGCCAGCGCCCACAGACTCGGAGGCTCGGCCGTCTCCCAGTCGACGGCCTCCTGCTCGGCGTGGACGGCACCGACCATGCGGGACACGAACGCGAGCATCTCCGGTTGTGTCACCTCGCGGAGCGCTTCGAGCATCGCCACCACGTTGTCGCCGAGGAGTTCGACGTCGTGTTCGTCGAAGTTCGTGACGACCCGGTCGGCGACGCCGACCGCCGCACCGGCGAATCGGAAGTAGCCCTTGCGGTCGACCTCGTAGAGCCGGTCGACCACGCTGGCCATGACATCGGGACCGAGACGAGTGACGTCGGCAACGAGTTCGGACACCATGCCCAGACTCGTCAGCGCCGACAACTGGTCGGTCAGTCGGTCGATCTTGGCCTCGAGCACGTCGAGGCGATCGGTGGGTACATCGGTGATCGTCATGATCCCATCTCCTGGAGAACACGCTCTTTCCCGGCCATCGTCATCTGCGCTGCGATCGGCAGTTCACGGCCGGGGAGCAGGACGTTCCAATACGTCCACTTGAACAACAACTTGCCCCAATGGTTGGCCTCGGTCTCCTCGAGGAGCGAGAACGGGCCGATCCCGGGCAACGGGTACTTGCCGGGCAGCGGTTCGACGTCGTAGTTGAAGTCGATGAGTAGGCCCTTGCCGTGGCCGGACTCGATGAAGCAGTTGGCGTGACCGTCGAACTTGCCGGTCATCGGCTTGCCGGCGATGTGCCGGAGGAAGTTGTCGACGAACACGTCGACGGCGAAGTGGGCGACCGATCCCGCCTTGGAGGTCGGGATGTTCGAGGCGTCGCCCAGGGCGAAGATGTTGTCGTGGTCGACGGAGAGGAACGTGAACTTGTCGACCTCGACGTGGTTCAGTTCGTCGCCGAGGCCGGACCGCTCGACGAAGTCGGCACCCATGTTGACCGGCACCGTGACGAGCAGGTCGTACGGGATCTCGCGCTCGTCGTAGCTGACGAGCATGTTGCGTTCGCCGTCGACTTCCATCGTCATGAAGTCGGGTTCGACGGCGATCCCTCGGCGCTCGAGCATGTCGCCGAGGAACTTGGCGGCGACGGGCTTCGTGAACGCACCGTCGAGCGGGGTGACGTAGGTCAGCTCGACCTGGTCACGGATCCCCCGTTCGGTGAAGAACGCATCTGCGAGGAACATGAACTCGAGTGGTGCGACCGGGCACTTGATCGGCATCTCGACGATGTTGAGCACGAGACGCCCGCCCTCCCAGCCGTCGAGCACCTCTGCCAGGCGGCCGGCACCTTCGAGCGTGTAGAAGTCGTGGACGGTCACGCCGTAGTCGTCGCCGTCGAGGCCTTCGGTCTGGTCGCGTCGAGGATGTGTCCCCGTCGCGATGATCAGTTGGTCGTACGGGAGATCCCGACCGTCGGTCAGCGTCACGATCGACTCGTCGGGCTTCACCACGTCGACCTCACCCATCACCAGGTCGACCCCTTCGGTGATCAGGTCGGCCTTGGGTTTCACGACCTCGTCGGGCTGGTAGGTGCCGAACGGGATGAAGAGATATCCGGGTTGGTAGTAGTGCTCGGGCGACGAGTCGACGATGGTGATCGCCCACTCGTCGTCCGGAAGGTGTGGTCGGAGCTTGTTGACGGCCATCGTTCCGGCCGTCCCCGCTCCGAGTACGAGTAGTTGTTTCATGATCGGCCCCCTCCTCGGGGCGTGCGGTGGTGCGTTCCGTTGATTCCGCTCCGCTCTCCCGACCCGCCGGCGGTGCCGTGGTCGGAGAGGACGTCGCTGCGGGCAGAGACCAGCTGCGAGACGAGGTCCCCCATCTGCGCGAGCAGTCGGAGCGTCTGTCGTTGCTGCCCGATGTCGAGGCTCCAGAGTTCGTCGATGGCGTCGTTCAGGATCCCGACGGGCACGGTGGCCTCGGCGGCGATCGATGCGACGGCCTCGGGAGGCGGGGGCCATGACGCCGGTCGGACGCCGCCGACCACGATCATGCCGACCGGCACTCGAGCGACCCAGATGAAGGTGCGGGCGCACAGGAACCCCAGATGGGTCGGCGCCCAGCGGGGTGCGACGTTGGGCTCGTCGACGAACCGTCGCCATTGCGACAGGCACGCCTCGACGGCACCCGGTTGCTCCGCGATCGCGGCGAAGTACCCACACGGGTTGGCGACGGTGGTCATCGGCCGACCTTCCATGTCGGTGACCACGGCCATCACGCCGAACAACTCACCGACGAGATCGGCGATCGATTGGGCGACGTCCGGTTGCAGGAGCCGGCGTACACCGCCGTCGCCGCTCGGTTCCGGAGCGGGCGACAGCCCGGCCACACCGAGTTGCGCCGCCACCCGATCGGCGGGGAACCGCCATTGGCGGCCGACCTTGACCCCGGGCAGCCTTCCGTCCTCCGCCATGCGGTAGACGGTGGAACGATCGACATTGATCAGTTCCTGGATGTCCTGGCTGGTGAGGAAGTTGGTCATGGGTCTCGCGGTTCCCGTTCCGTGCAGTTCGTGCCCGCTCTTGCAGTCTGCGCCCTCCCACCCACGCCGGGTCAGGGCCCAAAGGCCCATGGTCCGCAGCCGATCGGCCGCTCGTGCCATGTTCTGCACACTCCCGGGACCAACGGCCATGTTGCAACGATCCCGCCGAGGAGCACGATCGGTCCATGAGGCCACGCGGCCTCGGAAAGGGGCGGATGACATGATCCGCAAGATGATGTGGGCCGTACTCGTCGTCGGGGTGGCGCTCATCGCCGCACCCTTCGCGATCGGCCTTCCCGACAAGGCCGACGGCGGCCAGAAGATGATCGACGCGTTCGCTCCGATCATGGATGAGCAGAACGTCCAGACGACCACCGACTACTACGACGACGTGTTCGTGCCGCTCGGTGACGTCGCGCCGGCGATGTCGCAGGAGAACATCGACCGGTTCAACGGCTACCTGGCGGGCTTCACCGCCGTCGGCGTCGACGCCGAAAACATGGTGCCGGCGCTCGCTCAGGCGATGGACATGCCCGAAGCCGACGTCCAGGCGTTCATGGCCGCACAGTTCGCCGGTATGACGGCGATGCTGGAGGGTCTGCCGCAGATGGAACAGGACTTCGGCGGTCTGCTCGGCCTCATGGATGACAACGTCGCGATCTTCGAGCAGGTGCCCGGAGGGCTCGCACACTACGAGCCGCTGGTGACCACGATGCAGGAGCAGCAGGGCAACTACGACAAGGTCGCGAGCCTGCCCGACTTCACGCTGTTCACCTGGTTCTTCGTGGTACCGGGTGTCCTCCTCGTCGCGCTGGCGCTGACCGGGCTGGTGTTCGGTCGCCGCCACGAGAACAAGGCGGTGGCGAACGAACACTTCGCAACCGCTGCCTGACGGGGAACCGCGCGAACCGGTGGCCACCTCGGTGTGCCGCCGGTTCGTGTCGCGCCGGAAGGACGGTCAGACGGTGACACCGAGCGTGGTCATCATCCGGTGACGGAGCCGGGCCAGGTCACCGAGAGCCAACGCCAGGCCGACGCCGGTGCGGTCGAGCGCCTCGGCTGCGTCGAGCAGCACCGCAGGGCGGCAGCGAGCGAGCAGGTTGACGAGCACGGCCTTGTGCGCCGGACCGAACGCCGACGATGTGAAGCCTTGCGCGAGGCGCGACGCAAACGTGTGAGCGTCGACGGACCGGAGCTCTGCGAGTTCGGGTGGCAGGGGCAGATCGGGCAACGACGTGACGCGCTCCGCCGACACCGACGTCGATGAGTTCGACGGGGCGAGGCGGTCGATCTGGTCGGCCAGCCACCCGGCTGCCGGGCCGGCGGCGAGCGCCACCCGGGTACGACGAACGGCGTCGCCCCGGTGTCGGAACAACAGCTCGGCGAGCGCATCGGGCGGCACCCGGAGGCCCTGTTCGACCACGGTGAGGACCCATTCGTCTTCGAGGACCGGCCATTCGGCGACGATCTCGCGCCAGCACTGCACCGCGGCGGGCGAGCACAGCGGACGTTCGTCGTCGGTGGGCGGCTGGAGCGGTGCCGCGGGCGGACCCGGCACGAACGCCGCCCGCCGGGCAGCGGCGACCGCACCGACCGCAGCGAGCATTCGGGCGGCGTCGTCCGGCCGGACGGCGTCGTCAACCACCTCGGCGATCGGATCGCTCGTCTCGGGTGGAGGCCGCCGGTCGGTCCCCAGCAGTGCGACCGTGACCAGTTCGCGCCAGTCGGCGTCGAGGTCGGCGGTCATGCGGCACTCACGAACGTGGGGTCGGCTCGTGGGCCGATGTCGAGCGCGCGGTCGGCGAGGTGCACCGTGAGTGGCTGCACGCCACGCGGGGTCCACTCGACCGTGACGTCGACGAGCGAGCCGGCCGACGCCGCGACGAGCGTGGCGATCGCTCGGTCGTCGCCGAGCAGTGGGAGCGACCCCTGTCGGTCGGTGACGACCCAGCGGCCGTCGAGCACGGAGGGCATCACCCGCATGGTCGCCGGATACCGCTCGAGCCAGGGTTCCTGCGCCACCGCCGTGCCGATCGCGTCGCACGCCTCGGCGACACCGAGCGCGGTCGGCGTGTGGAACGGGAGCGGGTCGGCGTACCGGCGACCGGCCAGCGCCCGCAGCGACCCGCCCGGGTACCGGTGCAGGTCGGCGTGGACGACCGTGCCGACGACGAACGAGTCGTCGAGGCTCTGCTGGTAGGCGGCGAACGACAGCAGCATCGCCCAGCGGCCCGACCGCTCGCCGCGCAGCCAGATGCGCCTGACCTCGATCCGATCTTCGCGGACGTCGCTGCGCCCGGCCACGAACCAGTCGTCGGTGTCGGGCACCCCGGCGAGCACGTCGGCCTGACGGACCTGCCACCCCGACGCGGTGGCGACCGCGTCGGCGAGTGGCCCCGGCAGCGTGGGCAGCCGTCGCCCCGCCTGCGCGATCAGGTGGAGGAACCCGAGCTCGGCGAGCACCTCGGAGTGCCAGTCGGGCCCGGCGCCGACGAGGCCGGCCAGGCGGCGTACGCGGTTGGCGAGCGCACCGGCGCGAGCGTCGACCAGGCGGGCGGCGAGTTCGTCCCACGTGGCGTATCGGGCGAGCGCCGGGTCGGCGAGCCCGGTTCGCATCCGGTCTTCGAGCCAGCGGTCGAGCTGCGTGAGCCCCTCCATCATGCGGGCGACCCGCTCGTCGCGAGCTCGGTCGAGGTCACCGCGGTCGGGCTCGCCCTGGTCGGACGGGTCGGCGCGGCCCGGTTCCGCGTCGGGCTCGGCCCCCGGTGTCGGCGTCGGCTCGGCCTCGCCGCCACGCCCCCGGCCACCGGCCGAACGTCGGTCGCGGGCGTCGATCCACGCCTGGACCGACTCGGGCCGGGTACCCGGAGCGACGCCGCCGCGCACCCACAGCAGCAACAGCGCGAGTGCGTGTTTGCACGGCAGCTTGCGGCTGGGGCACGTACACCGCCAGGCCACCTCGACGTGGTCGACCACGGTGTCGTACGGCTCGGCGCCCGACCCCTGACAGCGCCCCCAGAGCGCACGGTCGTCGGCGCCCACCGACGCCCAGCGGGTGGCGACGGCGAGCGGCTCTGCCGCGGCGACCGATCGCGGCGACGGGGCCACGGCCGCCACCTGCTCGATCGTCCACGCCTGCTGCACCGGGCGAACGTTACCGAGCCGCTGTGACACGACGGGGCCGGAGGGGTGCGTCACGGGCGGCGATACCTTGGGCCCATGAGCGACCGTGTGGTGTCCGTGTCCCGTGTGATCCAGGCGTCGCCGGAGGAGATCTTCGAGGTGCTGGCCGACCCGGCTCGGCATGCCGAGATCGACGGGTCGGGCATGGTGCAGCAGAGCCGCGGGGAATCAACTCGCCTCGAACTCGGTTCCACGTTCGGCATGGACATGAAGATGGGGCCGCTGCCCTACCGCATCTCGAACACCGTCGAGGAGTTCGAGGAGAACCGCCTGATCGCGTGGGCCCACTTCGGTGGTCACCGCTGGCGGTACGAGCTCGCACCGGTCGAGGTCGACGGCGCCGCCGCGACCGAGGTCACCGAGAGCTTCGACTGGTCCACCTGCAACCCGGTCGTCGGCAAGTACGTCGAACTCGCCGGCTACCCGAAGAAGCACCCGGCCAACATGACCGCCACGCTCGAACGGCTCGCCGCCGTCGTCGAGCACTGACCCCACCCGTTCGACCCCCCTGAGGACCCCCATGACGACCGATGCGATCCACTTCTACTGGCGACCCGGCTGCGGCTTCTGCTCGATGCTGCGCCGCGGCCTCGACAAGGCCGGCATCGAGACCGTCGACCACAACATCTGGGACGACCCCGACGACGCCACGATCGTGCGGCACTACGCGAACGGCAACGAGACCGTACCGACCGTCGTGGTCGGCGACGTCGGGCTCGTGAACCCGTCGGTCAAGCAGCTCACGGCGCATCTGCAGCAGCACGCGCCGCACCTGCTGCCCGATGGCTTCGAGGCTCCCGCCCCGGGCCTGCTCAGCCGCGTCTTCGGCAACTGACCCGGGCTCGGGTGACGGCTCACCCGATCGGGTGAACGGCTCGAGCGCTCGTTTCCGGACACCGGTGGTCGGGTACGCACGGTTCGAACGACGCCATCCGGGCGTCACACGAACCGAAAGGACATTCCATGTCGACCGACCGCCGAGTCACCAAGGACCTCATCGAGACGCTCGAGGACGGCAAGGACGGCTTCGCCCGTGCCGCCGACAAGCTGGCCGAGTCCGATCGCCCCGATCTCAGCTCCAAAATGCGGGCGTACTCCGAGCAGCGATCCCGCTTCAGCGCCGAACTCGAGCAGATGGCGGCGAACTACGGCGACGACATCGACGAGGACGGCTCCGTCGCCGCTGCGGTCCACCGTGGCTGGATGGCCGTCAAGGATGCGATCGCCGGCTCCGACCCCGAAGGGGTATTGGATGCCGCCGAGCAGGGTGAAGACCACGCTGTCGCCGAGTACCAGGACGCCATGTCGAAGGACATCTCGCCCGACCTGCGC
>CAXAWD010000177.1:0-7193 GCA_963972325.1 uncultured Acidimicrobiaceae bacterium | reverse complement strand
CCTTCGCTCAGTGAGATCGGTCGATGTACCGATGATGACGCTCAACGCACCCGCCTCGTCGTACAACGGCGTCGTCGTGAGCTCGATCGGAACGACCTCCTGATCCCGGCGATGAACGTCGAACTCGCTCGAGCATGTGTCGTTCGTCAGACTCTGGGTCGCGATGATCGCCGCCCAACTGCTGCTCTCCGTAGCGACCGGTATGACATCGGAGATGTTCTGCCCCACGACCTCGTCGGAACTCCAGCCGAACAACGCACACGCAGCGTCGTTCCAAGAGACGACCTGACCGGTCGTGTCGGTCGCGAACACCGGCTGCCCGACAGCAGCCAGAAGTCGCGCCTGGAAGACCACCGCTTCTTCTGCACGGTGACGGTCGGTGACGTCACGCAGGTTCGCGACGACGGCACCAACTGTCGGGTCGGCGAGGTAGTTGGCAGCGATCTCCTCGACCCAGCGCGTCTCACCGTTGTGCAGAACGACCCGGAACTCGGTCCGAACAGCGTCGCCCAACCGCTCCAGCCCGGCGAACTCACCCAACACCCTCTCTCGATCGTCGGGATGGATCATGCCGAACCCGTTCTGACCGATGAGTTCGGCCGGGGCGACGCCGAACACGGTCCTCGAACCCTCGCTGACCCACGTGATGGTGCCGTCCGCCGTGAAGAACATCACGACATCGCGCGATCGTGCAAGTGCCGCAGCGAAAGTGGAGTTGTCCGTCAACTCATCCGCTCCCTTCGACGGGAACAAGCAGTGGGATTCTTTGGCATGCCCCCTTAACTGTCCGCCCCAACAAACCCTAGCGTGATGGATGGGGGCGCCCGAAGCGTCCTCGTGCCCGGACGAGCAGTCCTGGGCGGGGGAAGACACCTCGAACGCCAACGGCGGTACCGGGACGTGTCAGGTGAGGTACGACCGGCACGTTCCGGCTCACGAGCCGTTGCCATCAACACACCTCGCGAGGTTGTCCGGTCAATCGGGTTCTCGAAGCCGTCACGCGCTGGGCGCGACACGGTCGCCGATGATCTGGTCGAACGCAGCAATCGCCAAGCGGGTCGCCGTGGCAACATCACGAGCGTGCCCTTGGCGCACTGCTTCGTCGAACGCCCGGTCACCAAGCGCTCGCCGTGCGGCCTCGGTTGCCTGGTCTTCGACCTCGGCTGACGAATCGCCGACGTAGCCGGCCGCACGCCGCGCTCCCAACAACTCGGCCGCGTCGCGCGCTCGGCCGCCATGAACGAGCGCCAGCGAGGCGGCGGCGAAGTCGGCGAGCGCGAACTGCCATGACGACACTTCGACGTACGAGCGCAGCGTGGCGCGCAACACGCGGGCCGACGATTCGGCACCCGGAGAGGTCGAGAGCACGATCGACCTCGCCGTCGACGCCCCGCTGGCGAGGAACGCGAGCCCGAGCCGGCGGGCCGTCTCGATGATGGTGGTCAGCGCCTCGATCGCCTCGTCGGCCTGCGAGTCCCAGTCGAGGCGGAGCACCGTGCACAACGCAGCCGAGGCAGCCACGACGGGATCGCCGTCGGTGGCCCAGCTGTCGAGACGGGCGACTTCGGTCGGATCGAACGGACGCTGTGCCCCCTTGTCGAGGAAGTGCCCTGCCGTGATCGCGACGCGTTCGACGTAGCTCCCGGTGCCGTCGGCGATCTCGCGGAGCCGATCTCGACAGGCGTACGTCGCGGCCAGATCCCCCGTGAAGTAGTGATGCCACAGACGGGCGAGCTCGACCAGCGACGGGTCGGCGCCCTCCACTCGCGCGAGGTGATCGGCCGCGACGTCGAAGTCACTGCGGTGGGTTCGCAACAGCGCGAGGGCGAGATGGGTCTCGGGCGGCGTCGGCCGATCTGCCGCGACGTCGAGCGCGATCGCCGCTTCGGCCCAGTCGATCACCTCGAACGAGAACGTCTGCTCGGCGAAGCGGGTCACTGCCGCGACGGCACGATGCAACGTCGCGGCATCGGTCTCGGCGCGGGCAGTCGCGACGAGGGCACGCAGGCTCGGCCATGCGGTCCGGATGGCGTCGAGGTCGCGAGCTGCGGTCGCCACGCGGATCGGCGCGGCTGCGTCGACCACGTCGAGCACGTGGTTCCGATACCGAAGACGAACGTCGTCGTCGATCCCCAACGACTCGGCGAACATCCTGATCGGCTCGAGCAGGCGATAGCGGCCGGTCGCGACATCGAACTCGACGAGCGACAGGTCGACCAGTGCCACGAGGTCGGTGATCGTCTCGGTCCGATCGGAGGAGCCCGGCCCGACGCACACGGTATCGACCGCAGCGAGGTCGAACTGCCCGACGAAGACACCGAAGCGGGCGAGCAGTTCTCGCTGGCGCTCGGTGAGCAGATCGACCGACCAGCGGATCGCCGTGTCGAGCGACGCGTGATGCGCGTCGGCGTTGTTGGTCTCATCGGTGAGCAGCTCCAGCCGCTCGCCGAGCAGCCGCGAGAGGTCGCCGAGCGGGATCGCTCGGGTCTTCGAGGCCGCCAACTCGAGCGCGAGCGGCAGACCGTCGAGCCGCCGACACACGTCGAGCAGCTCGTCCGACCGGTCGAGCGTGACGCCGTGCCGGGCGGCGTGTCCGATCAGGACATCGGCGGCGCTCTCGGCATCGAGCTGGCCGACACGGATCACCGTCTCCTCGCCGAGCTGCAGCGGTCGTCGACTCGTCGCCAGGATGCGGAGACCCGGGCAACGTCGAAGCAGTTCTGCGGTCGCCGCGATCGCTCGCTCGACCTGCGCGACACCGCGCTGGAAGCGCCGCTCGCCGCGATCGGGTTCGACGACGGGCAGTTCCCCGTGGTCGGCACGATCCCGGGCTCCGCAATCGGTCTCGGCGGCAGCTCATCGGGTTCGGCACTGCGGGATCTCACGCTCTCCGTCCAGCTCCCGGAGATCGCTCCGGTGGATGCTCCCGACTGGTACCGCGGCGGACGACTGTCGCTCGTGGCCAGCGGCGCCCCGTCGTTGGGACTCGAAGGCGAGATGACCGTCCACGTCGACGGTGAGGATCTGCAATTCGTCGTCGGCGCCGAGTTCGCCAGGGTCACGACGGGCGTCGAACTCGCGCTGTTCGGTCAGCTCGGCACCGACCGTCCATGGGAGTCGCCGTTCGGGGTCGAGTGGCTCACCGTGAACGATGCTGCGCTCCTCCTCACCGTCGACCCGATCGGCACGGTGGGGTTCGGCTTCGGCGGCTCGGTCGTGCTCGGCGATCAGGACGTCGAGATCGCGATGTTCACCGAGCTGACCGCCGGCGTGCCGACCAACTTCGCCGTGCAAGGAGCCAGCAAAGAGGGGCTCGCCTTTTCCGACCTGATCGCGATCCAGAACCAGATGGCCGCGGCATCGGGCGGGCAGCCTGCAGCGCTCACCGACTACCCCGACCTCGCCATCCGCGACGCCGAGATCCGGTTCGCCCCGCAGCCGGTCGAGCGCCTCGGCATCGAAGCCGGCTTTGCGCTCGTCGGCGACGTCTGGATCGAGTCCGGAGCGGCACCGATCGCGACCCTCGACTTCCGACTCGACGCAAGCGGTCTGACCGCCGTCGGCTCGCTCCAGGGCTACGACCTCGGACCGATCGCATGGAGCGACATCACCCTCGATCTCGCCCTCACCGCGGACGACCAGTACTTCCGCTTCGATGGTGAGGCCCGCCTGTTCGGCCTGCGCGGCCGTGCATCGATCGATCTCGACACCGACAGCGTGTTCTTCGACAGCCGACAGGTGCTCGACGACATCGCCCGCGCCGTGGAGCTGTTCGAACAACTGGTCGACGACCCGGTCGGCACGCTGACCCGAATCGACGAAGCCTTCGACGCTGCCGGTGTTCCGACGCCGCCGTGGGTCGGTGAGCTGCTCGACGAGATCGAACCGCTGATCGAGTCGGGCACGGCACTCACCGACGACGCGATCGACATCATCCTCAACGGCGGCGCGGTCCCGCTCGTTGCACTGCCGCCCGGTGGCGACCCGATGATCTGCAGGGCAACGACGCCCGTCCGCGCCTCGGATGGCCGCTGCTACACCACGCCCCCGATCCCGGCGACCGATGGAGTTCCCGCCGGCGGTGCTGCGATGGCGTGTCCCCGGTTCGCTCCGCTCGCCTCGGGTGGCGACTGCTACACCGTCCGGCCGCTGGGGGAACGCTGCCTCGGCTCGTTCACGTGGCTCGGCAAGACGTACGGGATGCAGCTCCGCAGCGGACGGTGCTACGCGCGCGTCCTCGGCGAATGGCGGCCGTCCGGCGGGCTCGCTCCCACGATCGATCGTGGAACACCAGCCGGCGGGGTGAGCAAGGTGTGTCTGGTCGAGAACCCGATCGAGGTCGGCGGACGCTGCTATTCGGTGCCTCCGACGCCGGCGGTGCCGGGTATCCCTGGAGACGGCGCCGACCTCGGGTGCGGCATCGGCACGAGCGAACAGGACGGTCGCTGCTGGATCATCACCCCGTCGCAGGCAGATGCCGGTCTCGGCGTGACCGGCATCTGCACCCGGTTCGACGTGTCGTGCGACCTCGACGACCTGGTCGCGGACGACCTCGCACGCGCCCTCTTCGACGGGGTGATGGACCGGCTCCGCGACTAGGCGGAGCCTGCGTCGCGCGGCGCGCCGGCCCACTGCGGCCACGTCTCTTCCTCCACTGGGACCGCAAACCCTCCACGAGGTCCCACGGCCTTTCGCTCGTCCTCGGCCGCAGCATCCGACGTGACCGCGGCGGGCTCTCACGCGAGCCTGGGGCGGGACGGCGCAAGCGGTGTCGCGGACCGTCCCGGCCGTGCCGATCAGGGCGTTCGGTCGCGGAAGGCGGCCGGGGTGGTGCCGGTCCAGCGCTTGAAGGCGCGGGTGAACGCGGACTGGTCCGCGAAGCCGGTGAGGAACGCGACGTCGGCGATCGAATGGCTCGTCGTGGTCAGCAGCGACTCAGCGGCGTCGCGGCGGGCTCGAGTGGCGATGGCCTGGAAGGACTCGTCGTGGTCGGCGAGCTGGCGATGGAGGGTGCGTTCGCTGATCGCGAGCCGACGCGCGATCTGCGACTTGCTCGGCTGGCCGTCGGGCAGCGAGTCGGCGATCGCAGCTCGGACGTCGTCGACGATCGAACGGCGCGCCTTGCGGGCGGTGAGGTCGTCGAGTCGCGACAGCAGGTAGGTGGAGAGACCGTCGTCAGCAAGCCGCGCCCGACGAGCGAGGTGTTCCTCGCTGACATGGATGCCGTTGACCGCGGCCCCGAAGCGCACCGGACTGCCGAAGAACTCGACGTGATGACGATCGGTGCTCGGAGCGGCGTGGTGGAACTCGACGAGCGTCGGCTCCAGCGTGATCCCACCGACGACCCGCAGTACCGAGGTCACGGCGGCGACAGCGCACTCGTTGGCGATCGCAGCACCTCGACGATGGTGCGACCGGCCGACGAGCACGAACGCAGCACCATCTCGTTCGTCGACGAGTTCATAGCGGAGGGTGTCGCTGAGTACGAGGACGTAGCGAGCCAGACGTTCGAGTGCGGCCCGAAGGGTGGGGGCGGTCTTGATGGCCAGGCCGAGCGCTCCGAGGTCGTCGGGATGCAGCGCCTGCGCGTACCGGAACGGAAACCCGAGATCGTCGCTGCCGGCGATGCGTTCGAGGAGGCCGTAGTAGGTCTCCTCGTCGATCGAATCGCCGACCCAGTCGACACCGGCCGGGTCCGATGACAGCCCGACGCTCTCGAGGAGCTCGTTGCGATCGTGGCGTTCGTCTGCGACGTCGATCATGCGACGCACGACCGGGGTGCCCACCGAGCCCATCGTGGGGTTCTACCACGAACGTCCAATGTCTCGATCGGTCAACGGGTTGGCAGCGAGGGCCAAGACCCGCGGCGGGGGCCATCCGTACCGTCGATGACAACACCGATCAACCGAGAGGACACGCCATGAACACCGTCAACACCATCTCCGCCACGCCTCGCCCGTCGAGGCTCGCCCGCCGGACGGGCCTTGCCTACCTGGGCATCATCGCGACAGGGATCTTCGCCGAATTCGCCGTACGCGGATCGCTCGTCGTCGACGACGACCCGATCGCCACGGCGGAGAACATCGCCGAATCGCCGGGCCTGTTCGGCGTCGGCATCGGCGCCGACGTGGTGATGATCGCGCTCGACGTCGTCGTGGCGTTCGGACTGCTCGGTCTGCTGCGCCACGTCAATCGGCGCCTCGCCGCCACCGCCACCGTGCTCCGTCTGATCCAGGGGGCGGTGATCGCGGTCAACCTGATCAACCTGGCCCGAGCGCTCGGGTTCGCACGCGATGCCGTCGACGGCAGCGGCACCGTGCTCGCCGGCCCCGCGCAGGACGCGCTCGACGCCGTCGAACGCCACGCCCTCGGCTACGACGCCGGCCTGATCGCGTTCGGGCTGAGCTGCCTCGTCGTCGCATGGCTGCTGCTCGCCGGCGGTCTGGTACCGCGGCTGCTCGCCTGGGGCATGGCGGCGACGGGCGTCATCTACCTCGTCGGTTCGTTCGCAGCGCTGTTCGCACCAGGGGCCAGCTCGGTCATCGAACCGTTCTACGCCATCTGCCTCGTCGTCGAGCTCGCCTTCGCCATCCGTCTCGTCACCCGTGGACTCACCACCCCGACCACCACCAACCGACCCGTCACGGTCGCGGCCTGAACTCAGATGGAACCGAACATGAACACCGAAATGAACACCACCCGGACACACGACACCAACCACACACAGGACCACACCCACGACAACCACCACGACAACGACCACACGCACGCCGTCGCCGATCAGCAGTCGATGTTGGCCGTCGTCCAGGACCGCTATGGCACCGCCGACGCCCTCGAACTCCGCACGATCCCCCGACCCACGCTCGGCCACCACGACGTCCTCGTCCGCGTCGGGACCGCAGGTGTCGACCGCGGCGTCTGGCACCTGATGACCGGACGGCCGTATCTCACCCGGTTGGCGTTCGGGCTCCGACGCCCCCGCAATCCGGTGCCCGGCCTCGACCTCGCCGGCGTCGTCGACACCGTCGGCGCCGCCGTCACCCGCTTCGCCGAGGGCGACCTGGTGTTCGGCACCGGACACGGGACCTTCGCCCAGTACGCACGAGCATCCGAGGACCACCTCGCCGGCATCCCGACGAACCTCACGATGACCCAGGCCGCAGTACTCGTGAGGTTCGTCGGGATGCCGGCGA
>CAXAWD010000176.1:0-7205 GCA_963972325.1 uncultured Acidimicrobiaceae bacterium | reverse complement strand
ATCTCGATGCGCTCGACACGTTCGGCGACGACCCGAACGTCCGAGTTCCACAGACCGTCGAGTTCCGGTGCGTCGGGGGGCACGCCGTCGTGCAGCACGAGGGTCAGCCGGTCGGTCAGTTGGCGGTACAGGCCGGCGGTGTGGAGGCCCATCGGATGCGTCACGATCTGGACGATCCTGCGGTCGCGGACCTCGTAGCCGTGGCAGAACGGGCAGTGGATCGCGTCGCGTCCCCAGTGCTCGGCGAGCCCGTCGATGTCGGGGAGCACGTCGACCACGCCCGTCGCCGCGACGACCCGGCGGGCGATCACCGCGTGGCCGCCGGTGAGCTCGACCCGGAAGTCGCCGTCGGCGCGTCGGGTCACGTCGACGGCTCGTGCCGGGAGCACCTCGACGCCGTAGCTGCGGACCTCGTTGCGGCCGATCGCCGCGAACTCGGCCGGCGGGATGCCCTCGTGACCGAGGTAGCTGTGCATGTGGGTCGCGGGAGCGTTACGTGGTTGACCGGCGTCGATCACGATCACCGATCGTCGTTGGCGTCCGAGTTGGAGGGCGGCGGCGAGGCCGGCAGCCGACCCGCCGACGACGGCGACGTCGCAGACCCGTTCGACGGGTGGCTTGGTGGAGGCATGGGTACTCATGGCGGCGACGCTAGGGTGATTTCCGACGAGTGCAAGACACCTTGCAACATTCGCAAGAGCCGATCGAGGAGCAACCATGGCCGAGACCACCGATATCGAACAGGTCGTCCGCACCCGACTTCGCAGCCTGCGCACCACCCTCGGACTGTCGCTGGACGAGGTCGCGATGCGCACCAACCTGAGCGCCTCGACGATCAGCCGGATCGAGACCGGCAACCGCACGATCAGTCTCGACGTGCTGATCCCACTCGCCAGGGCGCTCCAGGTCGATCTCGACGCGCTGTTGGACGACCACGGCGACCACGACGTCGTGATCCGTCCGTCCCCGAACGCGGCGGCCCAGGGTGTCACGACGTGGATGCTCAGTCGGCCGACCGGCAACACGATCGCGATGAAGATGCGGCTCGAGCCGCAGACCGAGCGCCCCGAACAGCGGGTGCACACCGGGCACGACTGGTTCGCGGTCATCGAGGGCCGCGTCCGGCTGTACCTCGGCGATCGCGAGATCGTGGTCGAGGCCGGCGAGGCGGCCGAGTTCGGCACGATGACCCCCCACGCCATCGCAGCCGTCGACCGTCCGGCCGAGCTCATCATGATCGTCGACCGCGACGGCCAGCGCGCCCACGTCCACCACGAGACCGGCTGACCGGCGCGCTCGGCGGCCGAGAAACTTTGCTCGAACCGGTAACGAATTGCCGTCATCGCTCCCTTGAGGGGTGATGGACTCTCGAGTCATGCAGGTGGACCTCGCGGTCGAACGGGTGCGTCGCGTGTACGAAGCCGACCACGAGCGGCTCTGGCGCTCGCTGTTCGCCTTCTGCGGTTCGCGCGCGCTGGCCGACGACGCCGTCGCCGAAGCGTTCGCGCAGGTCCTTCGTCGGGGTGACCAGATCGACGACGTCGACGAGTCGCAGCAGTGGACCGGCATCGAGTCGTTCGCGCAGGAGTGCTGCGGTGCCGGCGACTTCATCTGGGTCGGCCGCGACGGCGGCGTCGTGTTCGCCGTGAACCAGGATCACGTCCGGGTCTGGTACCCGCAGGACCGCTCCGACGCGACAGTCGCGGCGGCGCTCACCGAGTGACGGATGTGTGGCCGATCGGGCTGTTACCCGTCGACGAGGTGGTGGAGTGTCGCCGCCAGATCGGCCACCGTGTCGACGGATGCATCCGCGTCGTCCGCTCGTCGTGCCTGCTCATCGAGGGTGACGGCGGTGTGCTGCCGGTCGAAGGCGTTCATGTGGATCACCGAGCCGAACCCGGCGGTCCGAGCGCCTCGGAGTTCGTCGCCGCCGCCGTTGCCGACGTAGACCGATCGAGCAGGCTCGATACCAAGGTTCTCCGCGATCCAGTCGTACGCCCGCCGGTCGGGCTTCATCGCCCCGATCCGGCTCGATCGCCCGAACACGGTGACGTGGTCAGCGAGGGGTGACTCGTCCCACGAGCGCACCTCTCGCTCGTGGCAGTTGCTGAGAACGCCGATCACCGTGTGCTGCCCGAGATCATCGAGGAGTCGGGTGATCTCCGGGTGTGGTTCGCGGAGTGCCTGATCGACGGCGACACCGAGAACTTGGTCGATGGCATCTCGGTCGTCGGTGGAGATCGGGCGGCCGAGGGCCGTGCAATGGCGGTCGAACAGGTCGACGAGGTCGACGGTGGTCGTCTCCCGCTCGACGTACGTGTCGTTCCAGAACCCGACGAGCCCCGCTGGGTCGACGCCGGCGATCGTCGCGATGGCCCGACGCTTGTCGAACCCGGTCGGATACAGCGGTTCGGGATCGACGAGCGTGTGGAACAGGTCGAAAACCACCGCTCGCTCGCTCATCGCGGCCTGGCCTCGACACCGCTCCCGAAGCGGAGCGCCAACGCGGCACCGAGCGCACCGCCGGTGCTCGACAGCATCAGGTCGCCGATCGTGTCGCCGTAGGTGAGTCCGAGCCCCGCGGTGCCGAGCTCCTGCACCAGCCATTCGGCTGCTTCCCACCAGATGATCGCGAGGCCGCCGATGCCGTACGCGAGGCACCAGATCGCCAATGGCGGCAGCGTCGTTCGCAAGAGCGCCATCGTGATGCCGGCGACGAGCAGTACCCAGTTGCCGAAGTGCAGCACGTCGTCCGTCGACGCGAACGTCTCGTAGAAGTTCAACACGTTGCCGAGCGTGTCGACGAGGAACGGCGAGATGATCAAGGCGTCGACCACGTGCGGGTACGGAGCCGGGCGTCCCCGAAGCCGCCAGATCGTCGGGACGACCGCCATCGGGAGCAGGTAGAAGGGGGCACGGAACGCCATGCCCTTGCCCTCGAACTGGGGGAGGCCCGGGAACGCGACACTGAAGGCGACGGCCAGGACCAGCGCGAACCGGACGCCCCAGAGCAGGCGTGGGCCCGTCACCTCACAGATCTCGGAGGTATCGCACCAGGTCGGTGGTGGTCACGATGCCCGCGACCGCACCGTCATCGCCCAGCACCACGACCGAGTGCATCTTGCCGTCGGCGAGCAACTCGGCAGCGTCGTGGACGGTCGCCGTCGCGGGCAGCGTGACGAGGTCGCCCGACATCGCGTCGTCGATGGTGAACTGATGGTCGAGCATCGACGTCAGCATCTCGTCGCTCGAACCTTCGACGTCGTACACGAGCCGCAGGATGTCGGTCGACGACAACATGCCGACCGGCCGTTCGTTCTCGAGAACCGGGATGTGGTGGTAGGACGCCCCTTGCAGGGCGCGGTAGGCCTCGGACAACGGCTGGTCGCGGTCGATCGAGACGATCGGGGTGGTCATGACAGCGGAGATGTTCTGGGTCGGCATGACCGGAGTCTCACCGGCGTGCGCGGTCGCCCGCAAGCCCTGCCGACCGTCGCGTCCGTGCGGAGCGGCGAGCCGGTTCCCCACCCCGGTCGGCGGCGGGCGGGTAGCCTGGCGGGGTGCCTGCAGAAACTCATGTCAATCAGGGCCCGATCGGGCGCGACGAGATCTTCGAGATCGTCCGCGACCGCCTGGCCGACATCCTCGAGATCGACCCGTCCACCATCTCCGAAGGCCAGTCCTTCGCCGACGACCTCGAGGCCGACTCGCTCGCGCTGATCGAACTCGTCGAGTCGCTCGAGGAAGAGCTCAGCGATCGCACGGTCGGCTTCCGGATCGAGGACGAAGACCTCGAAGACCTCAAGACGGTGCGCGACGCCGTCGACTACGTGCACGAACGCACGGGCAGCTGATACGTGAGTCTCGCTGCGCTGGAACAGCGCCTGGGTCACGAGTTCGACGACCCCGAGCTGCTGCGGCGGGCGATGTGCCACCGGTCGTGGGTCGCCGAATCGGGCGACACGCACAGCAACGAGCGACTGGAGTTCCTCGGCGACGCCGTGCTCGGGTGGGTCATCGCCGACCTGGTGTTCCGGCAGTACGCCGACCTGGCCGAAGGGGCCCTGACCGACCTCCGCAAGAGCGTGGTCAACGCCCGCGCCCTCGCCGAGGTCGCGCTCGAACTCGATCTCGGATCTCACCTGCTGCTCGGGCGGGGTGAGGACGCTGCGGGCGGGCGCAAGAAGGTGTCGATCCTGTCCGACGCGATGGAGGCCGTGCTCGGTGCGGTGTACCTCGACGCGGGCACCGAGACCACGTTCGAACTCGTCCGCCGACTCTTCGTGCCCCGACTCGACGCCGCGATCGACAGCCTCGACACGCTCGACTACAAGTCGGCGCTCCAGGAACGGCTCGCGCACGAGGGGCGGATGCCGCCCGACTACAAGGTCCGGTCCACCCGGCCCGACCACGACAAGCGCCTCCTCGCTCGGGTGTTGGTCGCCAAAGAGCTGCTCGGCGAAGGCGAGGGGCGTTCGAAGAAGGCGGCCGAACAAGCCGCTGCGAGCGCTGCGTTCGAGGCGTTGCTCGCCGCGGGCGACGCCGACGGCGATGCCTGAACTCCCCGAGGTCGAGACCGTCCGGCGAGGCCTCGAACGGTTCGCCGTCGGCAGGCGGGTCAGCGGGGTGGAGGTCGGACGCGAACGCACCGTGCGGCGCACCTCGCGCGAAGCAGTGATCCACGGACTGACCGGCACCACGATCACCGCCGCCAACCGTCGTGGCAAGTACCTGCTCCTGCCGCTCGACTCGGGTGACGAGGTGATGATCCACCTCCGGATGAGTGGTCAGGTCCTCATCGCCGAGGCCGGCACCGAGCGGCCGGCGCACACCCACGTGGCGATGCACCTCGACGACGGCAACGAACTCTGGTTCGTCGACCCACGCACGTTCGGCGAGGTGGTCGTGTTCGACCCGACGAACGTCGCGGTCGAGATCCCCGACCTCGCCCGGCTGGGCCCCGACCCGATCGCCGAGGGGCTGACCCTGCGCGAGCTGCGCACGATCCTGCGGGGGCGTCGGCGACAGCTCAAACCGCTCCTGCTCGATCAGCACGTGATCGCCGGGATCGGCAACATCTACGCCGACGAGATCCTCCACGAGGCCCGGCTGCGGCCCGACCGGGTCTCCGACGAGCTCTCGCTCGTGTCCGAGCGGCGGCTGCACGACGCGATCCATCGCGTGCTGAACGAGGCGATCGCAGCCGGCGGCTCCACGCTCGGCGACGCCCAGTACGTCGACCTGCTGGGCGAGGGCGGGTCGTACCAGGACGCCCACCACGTGTACGGGCGCGGCGGGGAACGCTGCCTCACCTGCGGTGTCGGCTGGATCCGCCACACGGTGACCGCCCAACGGTCCACCCACTTCTGCCCCGTCTGCCAGAAGTAGACGCTCGAGAACTCGGTGTCTCGGCTTCGTGGAATGTGCGCGGTTGGGCGGTCGCGGTGGCCTTCGACGATCGCGCTCTGTCTTCCGAGAATGGTGGGGGACCGGGGAATCGCGGAGTAGTTTCGGACCACCGTGTTCCTGAAGAGTCTCACCCTCAAAGGCTTCAAGTCGTTCGCCGACTCGACGGTCATGTCCCTCGAACCGGGGGTCACCGTCGTCGTCGGTCCGAACGGTTCCGGCAAGTCCAACGTCGTCGATGCGATCGCCTGGGTCCTCGGCGCGCAGGCACCGAAGTCGGTCCGCTCGCAGAAGATGGACGACGTCATCTTCGCCGGCACCGAGAAGCGCCCGGCGCTCGGTCGTGCCGAGGTGAGCCTCACCCTCGACAACTCGTCAGGTCTGCTGCCGGTCGAGTTCAACGAGGTAACGATCACCCGCATCCTGTTCCGCAGCGGTGACAGCGAGTACGCGATCAACGGCGTGCCGTGCCGCCTGCTCGACATCCAGGAGTTGCTGTCCGACGCCGGTGTCGGCCGTCAGCAGCACGTGATCGTCAGCCAGGGCCAGATCGACGCCGTGCTCAACGCCCGGCCCGAAGACCGCCGTGGCATCATCGAGGAGGCCGCGGGCGTCCTGAAGTATCGCAAGCGCAAGGAGAAGGCCGAGCGTCGCCTCGACGCCACCGAGGCCAACCTGCTCCGCCTGCAAGACCTGTTGCGCGAGGTGCGTCGCCAGCTGCGCCCGCTCGAACGCCAGGCCGAGGCGGCCCGCCGTCACGAAGAGCTCGTCGTCGAGCTCCACGCACTCAAGGTGTTCGTCGCCGGCCGTGAGATCACCACCTTGCGCCGCAAGCTCGAGGCGATCGCCACCGACCGCGTCGAGGCGGTTCGGGTCGACGGTGAGCTCAAGGCCCAGCTCGCCAAGCTCGACACCGAGATCATGTCGCTCGAGGCCGACCTGTCGGCGCGTGGCGCCAGCGACCTCGGCGACCGGCTGATGCAGGTCGAGCAGCTGCGGGAACGTGCCCGCGGTCTGTCGGGCATGCTCGCCGAGCGCAAACGGTCGCTCGAACGCGATCACGGTCAGCTCATCGATGCCGGCGTGGTCGCCAACCTCGAAGCCGACGGTGCCAAGTTCCGGGCCGAACTCGAAGAGGTGCTCGTCGCGCTCGAACAGGTCGCGCCCGACGCCGAGGCGCTCGCCGCCGACGAGGAGGCCTTTCGACTCGAGCGTGAGCGGGTCACCGAGGCGCTCTCGGCCGACGACGGTGGCGCCAAGGCGGCCAGCGCCGCCGCCGAGGTGCGCGGCGAACTCCGCTCGGTCCGCGGCGGCCTGCAGCGCAACGAGCAGGATCTGCAGCGCGCCACGGCTCGGGCCGACGACCTGCGGGCCAAGCTCGAAGCACTCACGGCCGAGTCCGAGCGGCTGCGCTCCACCTGCGCCGAAGCCGAAGCGGTCGAGACCCCGCTCGTCACCCAGATCGAAGCCGCCGAGCAGGCGCGGATCGCTGCCGAGGCCGCTTTCGAACGCTGCACCACCGAGCGCCAGGAGGCGTCCGAGCAGGCGTCCCGCAGCGCCGCCCGGGTCGAAGCGCTGCAACTGGCTCTCGACGCGGCGCGCGAACGCGCCGGCGCCGAGCGTCTCGCCGAGGTCGAGGGTGTGCTCGGCACGCTGCTCGAACTGGTCGACATCGACGACGGCTGGCAAGAGGCGGTCGAGGCCGCCCTCGGCGAGGCGTTGACCGCGGTGGTCGTCGACGGCCCGGCATCGGCACAGCGTGCGCTCGCCGTCCTCGACGAGTCCAAGACCAGCGGCGC
>CAXAWD010000175.1:0-7222 GCA_963972325.1 uncultured Acidimicrobiaceae bacterium | reverse complement strand
GAAGGACATCTCGCCCGACCTGCGCATCGTGATCGAGCGCCAGTTCGCCGAGATCAAGCAGGCCCACGACGACGTGAAGGCGCTTCGCAACGTCCACGCCTGATCCACCACGATCCCCCACCCGGCCGACCCGATTTCGGGTCGGCCGGTTCGCGTCTGCTCAGCCGGTGAGACAGTCGCCGCACGTCCCGTAGATGTCGACCGCGTGGTGCACCGGGCTGAAACCCTCGGCGTCGGCGACGGCTCGGAACGTGTGGTCCATCGCGACTTCGACCTCGTCGGGCAACGTCACGTCGATCACCGTGCCGCACTCCTCGCAGACCAGGTGGTGGTGATGCCCGGTCAGGTCTTCGGCGAGTTCGAAGTAGGCGTGGTCGCCGACGTGCACCAGCCGGCGCACGACCCCGGCGTCGGCCATCACCGAGAGGCTCCGGTAGGCGGAGCTCTGTGCGAGCGAGGCGTCTGCCGCGAGCAGGTCGGGCAGCGTGATCGGAGCCCCGGCGGCGGCGAGCGCGTCGACGACGGCGCGCCGGTTGCCGGTGTACTGCTGGTCCTGATCGGCGAGGCGGACGGCGATCGAGCGGTGGAGTTCGGGGTCGGCGGCCATACGTCAGATGTCGTGTTCGTGCTCGTGTTGGTGTGGATGCGTCGTGTGGTGCGGAACGAGGTCGGGGCTGTGTGGCTCACCGTGATCGTGACCATGGTCATCGACGACGATCGTCGTGCCATCGTCGCGAATCAGTCGCCCGCCGAACGCCTCGGCCAACAGATCGGGCACGAGCACCTCGTCGGACCGGCCGTCGGCCAGCACACATCCGGCCATCAGCATCACCCGATCGGCGCGCCGCGCCTCGGCGAGATGGTGGGTGGAGAACACCACCGTGCCGCCGTCGGCGGCGTGCTGCTCGATCACGTGCAGGATCCGGAGCTGACTCGGCAGATCGAGACCGGTGATCGGCTCGTCCAGCAGGAGGAGGTCGGGGGTCGATGCGATCGCCTGGGCCACCAGCACCCGCTGCTTCTGACCGCCCGAGAGTTCGCCGAACGACCGCCGTCGCAGATGGTCGACCTCGAGCAGTTCGGCCGCGACGTCGATGCTCGCCCGGTCGTCGGCGCGCAGCCGACCGAGCAGACCGCGGTTGGGGTAGCGCCCCATCCGGAGCACTTCCTCGACCGACAGCGGCATCCACCGATGATGGTCGTGGTGCTGGGTGACCATCGCCACGGTGCCGTCGACGGTGATGCGGCCGTCATCGGGACGCACGAGACCGGCGAGCAACGACAGCAGCGTGGTCTTGCCGCTGCCGTTGGAACCGACGAGCGCGATCGACGTGCCGGGCTGCAGCTCGAACGACGTGGGTGCGAGCGCCACCGTGGTGCCGTAGTGCACGCACACCTCGTTGGCTTCGACGCGGAGTGCCGATCGTGATGCTGGGACTTGTCCGATCGTGGTTGTCATGAGAACAGTTCTCACTCTAGCATCACGAGAATGATTCTCACCCGTTTCACGATCGCAGCGTTGGTCGCCGCCACCACGCTCGCCGCTTGCGCCGACGGCGACACGACCACGACGCCGAACACCGCCGACGAGCCCACCACCGCCGGCGTGTCGGTCCTCGCCACCACCAGCATCTGGGCCGACGTCGTCTCGAACGTGCTCTGCGGCGAGCCGGTCGACGCCGTGATCCCCGTGGGCGCCGACCCGCACACGTTCGAACCGTCGCTGCGCGACCGTGAAGCGCTCGGCGACGCCGATCTGATCGTCGCCAACGGCAGCGACCTCGAAGGCAGCCTGATCGACATGCTCGACGTCGTCGCCGCCGATGGTGTCAACGTCGTGGAGATGACGCCGCACATCGACGTGCTCACGTCCGACGACGAGGACGACCACGATGAAGACGACCACGACGACCACGACCACGACGAGGACGCCGACGCCGAGGTCGACGACGGGCACGGGCACTCGCACGCCGGTGGAGCCGATCCGCATGTCTGGCAGGACCCGACCCGGGTCGCCGGAGCGCTCGATGTGATCGCCTCTGCCGGAACCGCGATCGGGCTCGACGACTGCAGTGCCGACTACGCCGCAGAACTGACCGAACTCGACGCCGAGATCACCGAACTGCTCGCCGACGTCCCGCCCGCACAGCGGATCATGGTGACCAGCCACGACGCGCTCTCCTACTTCGCCGACCGGTACGACCTCGAGATCATCGGCACCGTGATCCCCTCCACCAACACGCTGGCGCAGACCAACGCAGCCGACCTCGCCGCCCTCGCCGACCTGATCGAGGAGCGCGGCGTGCCGGCGATCTTCACCGAGGAACTCGAGTCGACCGCCGACGCCGACGCCTTGGCCGAACGACTCGGCGTCGACGTCGTTCCGCTCGTGACCGACGCGCTCACCGACGACACCGACAGCTATGTCGAGATGATGCGCACCAACGCCACGAAGATCGCCGAGGCACTCACCCCCTGAATCGGCCATGATGGGTCGACGATGAGCAGAGTCCGACGATGAGCTGGTTGACCGACCCGATCGACTGGTGGATCACACCGTTCACCGACAACCCGTTCCTGCGCGACGCGCTGTGGGCCGCGCTGCTCACCGTGCTCTGCACCAGCATGATCGGCACCTGGGTGGTGCTGCGCGGGCTGAGCTTCCTCGGCGACGCGCTCGCCCACGGTGTGCTGCCCGGCATCGCGATCGCGTTCGTGACGGGGTCCAACACCACGATCGGCGCCCTGCTCGCCGCGCTCGCGATGGTCGGCGGCGTCCAACTGATCCGCAACGCGTCGCCGCTGCCCGACGATGCGTCGATCGGGGTGCTGTTCGTCGGGTTCCTGGCGCTCGCCGTCGTCGTCGCCTCGGCGCAGACGGGACGTGGCGCCGGCGACCTGACCCGATTCCTGTTCGGGTCGATCAACGCGGTCGACACCGCCAACCTCCGCACGCTGATCGTCGTCGCCGCGATCACCGTCGGCGGCGTCATCGTGCTCCACCGGGCGCTGCTCGTCAGCACGTTCGACGTCACGCAGGCCCGCCTGATCGGTTTCCGTCCGCAACTCACGCACTTCGTGCTGTTGGTGCTGCTGGCGCTGTCGATCGTGGCATCGTTCGAGACGGTCGGCAGCCTCCTCGTGTTCGCCTTCCTGATCGCCCCACCGGCCACCGCGTCGCTGATGGTGTCACGCGTACCGCTGATGATGCTCCTGGCCGTCGCGATCGGCAGCGCGTCGGCGGTGATCGGGCTGTTGATCAGCTATCACCACGCCACGGCGACGGGCGCCACGATGGCCCTCGTGACCGTGATCGTGTTCATCGTCGGCCTCGCCGGGCGGCGCCTCGCCGACCTGCGGGCCTGATCAGACCGTGCGCAGCACCAGCAGGTACTGACCACCGCCGGGCTCGACGTCGGCGGCCACTGCGAGATCGGGTTCGAGCCGCGACAGCCGGTCGACCAGCCAGTCGGCCGCCTCGCGGGCGTCGCGCTCGTCGGGGCACCGGGCCATCACCTCGCGGCCACCCTTGCGGGACAGTCGCTCGACGCTGGTCAGGATCACGGCCGGGTCGACCACGAACAGGTGCTCGGCCCACGGCACGACGGGCTTCACCTTGCCCTTGCCGGTGTTGCAGGCCCGATGGGCGAGCCGTTCCACCGGCGGCCCGGACGCCTTCTTCTTCTTCGCCCGTCGTTCGGTGATCAGGCTGTCGATGCTCGGCCCCCGCCCATCGTTGACCGACATGTCGGGGTCGACCGGCTCGTCGCACAGCCAGCACCGCCAACCGTCGCGTTCGCCGATCACGTTCATCCGAGCCATCGCGGCACCGTACCCGCGACGCCGACGGTTCGATCGTGCAGCGGCGGCGTTACTCTCGGGGCCATGGCTGACTCCCGGCTCGCCGGCACCCAGATCGCCGATTCGGTGATCGATCTGTTCGGGGGCACTCCCCTCGTTCGGATGAAGCGCATGATGGAGGTCGAGCAGCTCCCCGCCGTGCTCGCGATGAAGATGGAGACCACCAACCCGGGTGGCTCGTCGAAAGACCGACCGGCCCTGGAGATGATCCTCGCCGCCGAGGCGAGCGGCGAACTCCAGCCCGGTGGCACGATCGTCGAACCCACCAGCGGCAACACCGGCGTCGGCCTCGCGATCGTCGCCGCGCAGCGCGGCTACGACTGCGTGTTCGTGATGACCGACAAGGTCGCTCCCGAGAAGATCTCGCTCCTCCAGGCCTACGGGGCCGAGGTCGTGGTGTGTCCGGTGGCCGTCGCCCCCGACGATCCGCGCAGCTACTACAGCGTCGCCGAACGCCTCACCGAGGAACGCAACGCGTTCCGGCCCAACCAGTACGCCAACCCCAACAACCCGCTCTCCCACTACAAGACCACCGGCCCGGAGATCTGGGAGCAGACCGCCGGGCGGATCACCCACTTCGTCGCCGGCGCCGGCACGTGCGGGTCGATCACGGGCACCGCTCGCTACCTGAAGGAGCAGAACCCGAACATCAAGATCATCGCCGCCGACCCCGAGGGCTCCGTGTTCTCCGGTGGTTCGGGCCGCCCGTACCTCGTCGAGGGAGTCGGTGAAGACTTCTTCCCCGCTGCCTGGCAGCCCGAGCTGTACGACGAGACGATCGCGATCTCCGACGCCGACAGCTTCCACATGGCCCGTCGCGTCAGCGAGACCGAGGGCATCCTGATCGGCGGTTCCGGCGGCATGGCGGTGGCCGCCGCCATCCAGGTCGCCAAGCAGGCGGGCCCCGACGACATCGTCGTGGTGTTCAACCCCGACTCCGGCCGCGGCTACCTGTCGCGAGTGTTCGACGACGAGTGGATGGCCACCTACGGATTCACCAAGGAGTGCGAACTGTGCGTCGGTGCGGTGCTCGAAGCCCGCAACCCGTCGCTCGAGAGCTTGCTCTACGTCAATCCGGAGGAGACGGTACGGGTCGCGATCGAGAGGATGCGCGCGAACGGCGTCAGCCAGCTGCCGGTCTGCAAGAACACGCCGCCGTTCGCCGCCGCCGAGGTGTCGGGGTCGGTCGACGAGCTCGAACTGATGGAGGCGATCGCGGGCGACTCGGGCGTCATGGACGTGCCGGTCGACGACGTGATGGGCCCGCACCTGCCCACGATCGGCATCGGCCAGAAGCTCGAACGGGCGCTCGACATGCTCCACACCGCACCGGCGCTGCTGGTGCTGTCCGACGGTCGCCCGCTCAGCGTGCTGACCCGGACCGACATCCTGTCCTATTTCGACGCTCGCGCCGACTACTGATCCGGAGGCCCCCATGGGAGAAGAAGCACAGCAAGCAGGCTGGGCGTTCGAAACGCTCGCCATCCACGCCGGGCAGGAGCCCGACCCGGCCACCGGGGCGGTGGTCACGCCGATCTCGCTGTCGACGACGTTCGCCCAGAGTGACGTCGGCGTGCACCAGGGCTACGAGTACTCGCGCTCGGGCAACCCGACCCGCACGGCGGTGGAAACCCAGATCGCCTCGCTCGAGGCCGCCGAGCACGGCCTCGCGTTCGCGAGCGGTCTCGCTGCCGAAGACAACATCATGCGGCTGCTCACCCAGGGGCAGCGCACCCTGCTCGGCAACGACGCCTACGGGGGCACGTTCCGGCTGATCAACAACGTGTGGTCGCCGCTCGGGTTCCCGTGGACCGCGGTCGACCTCAGCGATCTCGACACCGTCGTGGCGAACTGGCCCGACGACACCGGCCTCGTCTGGCTGGAGACGCCGACCAACCCGCTCCTCACGTGCTTCGACATCGAGGCGATCGCCGAGATCGCGCACGAGCGGGGCGCGCTCGTGGTGGTCGACAACACGTTCGCCACGCCCTACCTGCAGCAGCCGATCACGCTCGGTGCCGACATCGTGCTGCACTCCGCCACGAAGTACCTCGGTGGCCACAGCGACGTCGTCGGCGGCTTCCTCGCGGTCGACGACGACGAGATCGCCGACAAGCTGCGCTACACCCAGAACGCGGCCGGAGCCGTGCCGTCGCCGTTCGACAGTTACCTCGTGCTGCGTGGCGCCAAGACGCTCGGCGTGCGCATGGATCGCCACTGCGAGAACGCCCGGGCGGTCGTCGATCTCCTGGCGTCACACGCAGCCGTCGAACGGGTCCTGTACCCGCAGCTGCCCGATCACCCGGGCCACGAAGCCGCCGCCAAGCAGATGCGCGACTACGGCGGCATGGTGAGCTTCCTGGTGAAGGGCGGCGAGGACGCCGCCAAGCGGATCGCCGCCGGCACCGAGTTGTTCACGCTGGCCGAGTCGCTGGGCGCGGTCGAGAGCCTGATCGAGCACCCGGGTGCCATGACGCATGCCTCGGCGGCCGGCAGTCCGCTGGAGGTGCCCGACAACCTGGTCCGGTTGAGCGTCGGGATCGAGCACGCCAGCGACCTGGTCGCCGACCTCGCCCAGGCACTCGAACGAGCCTGACGACCGCTCGCCGTTCTCCCTCCGATCCGACGGAACGGACCCGATCCCCGTGTTCTCCGGCCGACCGAACGTCCTCGTCGTGCTGACCGACCAACAACGGCTCTATTCGATGGCCGCCTACGGCAACCGGTGGATCGAGACGCCGAACATGGACGCGCTGGCTGCTCGCAGCGTGGTCTTCGAGAACACCTACTGCACCCAACCGGTGTGCACCCCGGCGAGGGCGTCGATCATGACCGGGCTGTACCCGCACGCCACCGGCGTGGTCCGCAACGGCATCCGTCTGCCGGATGACACGCCGTCGCTCGGCGAGATGATGCCCGGCGACTATCACAACGCCTACATGGGCAAGTGGCACCTGGGCGACGACGTGATCGCCCAACGCGGCTTCGACACCTGGGTCGCGATCGAAGACTTCCACCGCGCGTCCTACTCCCGCGACGAGTACCGGGACGTCGAACCGGCCTACAACGACTGGCTCCGCAATCACGGCATCACACCACCGCCGTGGACCACCAGCTACGAGGAATGGGCGCCCGGCGCGGCGCTCACCGAAGAGCAGACCCAGGCGGGGTTCCTCGGCCACGTCGCGTCCGAGTTCATCCGCGACCGCGGTTGCGACGCATACGCCGACCAACCCTGGTTGTTGATGGTGAACTTCTTCGAGCCGCACCCGCCCTACACCGGACCCCTGAACGACCTGTACGACCCCGACTCGATCGACGTGGGCGAGTCGTTCATGCGGCCGCCCGAGTCGGGTGCGCT
>CAXAWD010000174.1:0-7298 GCA_963972325.1 uncultured Acidimicrobiaceae bacterium | reverse complement strand
ACCCGGCAACACGTCGGCCGAACGCCGGCGAGCCGTGAGCCTGCGCTGGGTCGGCGACGACGCCACCTGGGCCGAACGCCCGTGGCAGGTCTCGCCGCCCTACGAGGCCGACGGCCTGTCGGTGGGTGATCCGCTCGACGACGAACGCTTCCCGCTCGTCGTCTGAAGGCGCCTCACCGAAACAGCCGCTCGACGGTTCGACGGGCTCACCAGCCGTTGCGGTGGATCTGATCGTCGAACGGCCGACGCCGGCGCGTGGTCGCGCTCCCGATCTGTTGCTCGTCGTCCGCCCGGTACCCGAGGCCGATCACCCCGATCGGTCGGATTCCGTCGGGCACCCCGAAGTGCGACAGCAGGTCGGCTTCGCCGTGGCTCACGCCGAACAACCATCCGCCGAGACCGGCATCGACCGCTGCCAACAGCGCCGTCATGGCCGCCATCGAGGCATCGACCTCCCAGAACTTCACCGGCCAGGCATCGGCATCCTGCAGCCCGAAGTCGGCCTTGTCCGGTTCCGAGTAGCGGGCGAGGTACGGGCGGTGATCCGCGATCGGCAAGATGACGACGGTCGGGCCGTGCGCGATCTCATCGTCGTCGGGCGGGAACTCCGGGTTGGCGGTCAAACGCCAGAAGGTGGCGATCTGGTCCGGCGCATCCAGCACGAGGAAGTCGACACCCTGCGAGAAGCCAGCCGTCGGCGACCGCCGGGCGAGGTCGAGCACCCGGTCGACGATCTCGGTCGGCACGGGACGCTGATCGAACCGCCGAACCATTCGTCTGCGCCGGACGGTCTGCTCGAACTCCATCTCACCAACGTAGACCGGGCACGCTGCGGGCGGGCCGGACGTCGAGGTATACGGTCGTCCCATGAGCAAGCCGGTGTTGCCCGATGGGTTCGTGGCCGTGGTGAAGCGTGACTGCGAGACCTGCCAGACCGTCGTGCCGGTGCTGCAGCAGCTCGCGGCCGCGACCGACCTGACCGTGTACACGCAGGACGATCCCGACTTCCCCGGTGATCCGGAAGCGATCCACGACGCCGATCTCGCCGTGAGCTGGCACCACGACATCGAGACCGTGCCGACGCTGATCCGGGTGGTCGACGGGCAGGAGACCGAGCGGACGTTCGGCTGGTTGCAGTCGGAGTGGCGCACGTTCACCGGCATCGACGACCTCGGTGAAGGACTGCCGCCGATGCGGCCGGGATGCGGCTCGAAGAGCGTCGATCCCGACCTCGTCGACGAACTCGCCGTCCGGCACGGCGGCAGCATCCTGAGGTCGCGCCGGATCGAGGTGGCCGAGGCCGAAGACGAGATCGAGATGATGTTCACCCGCGGCTGGTCCGACGGTCTCCCCGTGGTGCCGCCGACCGAGCAACGGGTGCTGAAGATGCTGAGCGGCACCACCAGGGCACCGGACGAGGTCGTCGCCACGGTGCCGCCCGACCTCGTCGACGCATCGGTCGAGAAGGTCGCGATCGCCGCGGTGATGGCGGGGTGTCTGCCCGAGTACCTGCCGTGGGTGCTGACGGCGGTCGAGGCCGCGTGCAACGACGAGTTCAACATGCACGGTCTGCTCGCCACCACGATGCCCGTCGGGCCGGTGCTCGTGTGCAGCGGACCGGGCACCCGCAAGATCGGGATGAACTCGGGCATCAACGCACTCGGCCAGGGCAATCGGGCGAACAGCACGATCGGGCGTGCTCTGCAACTGGTGGTGCGGAACATCGGCGGCGGTCGCCCCGGCGAGGTCGACCGGGCCGCGCACGGCAACCCCGGCAAGGTCGGCTTCTGTTTCGCCGAGGCCGACCACGAGTCGCCGTACGGCACGCTGGCCGGCCAGCGAGGATTGGACGACGACGTCGACGCCGTCACCGTGTTCGCCGGCGAGGGCCCTCGCGGCGTCGTCGATCAGCTGTCGCGAACGCCAGAGAGCCTCGCCAACACGCTCGCCCATCAGCTCCAGGCGATGCACCACCACAAGCTCGTGATGGCGTTCGACGCGATCCTCGTGATGGGTCCGGAGCACGCTCGGGTGTTCGCCGACGCCGGATGGGACCGCGACCGCATCATCTTCGAACTCCACATGCGGTTGACGACGCCCTTCGACGAACTGGTGCGCGGGGCGGGCGACATCGACGAGGGGATTCCGGCACAGGCGGCGAGCGGGTTCCTCGCGCCCGACACCTCCGACGGGCCGACGTCGCTGCCGAAGTTCCGATCCGACGGGTTGATGCTCGCCTACGCCGGCGGTGGCGCCGGCCTGTTCTCGTCGATCATCCCCGGTTGGGTGAACGGTGAGACCGGCTCGAAGCCCGTCACCCGAGCAGTGCAATACTGAAACCGATCGAACATGAGGTTTGAACCATGAGCACCCGCACCATCCTCGACCCCACCGGCGAGCAGTCCGTCGCCGAACGGGCGCGCCTCGCCCGGCCGGCGTCGCTCGAGGGGCTCACGGTCGGCCTGCTCGACATCTCCAAGCCGCGCGGCAACGTGTTCCTCGACCGGATCGAGGAACGGTTGGTCGGGATCGGTGCCAGCGTCAAGCGCTACAAGAAGCCGACGTTCGCCAAGCCGGCGCCGGTCGACCTCCGCCACGAGATCGCCACCGAGTGTCAGGTGGTCATCGAGGCGCTCGCCGATTGAGGCAGTTGCACGTCGTGCAGTGTGCACGACATCAGTGATCTCGAACTCCGCGGCGTGCCCGGGGTCTTCGTCGCCTCCGACCAGTTCGTCACCGCGGCCGAATCCCAGTCCAAGTCGTTGGGCTACTCGGCGATGGCGAGGGTGTTCACGCCCCATCCCATCCAAGACCGCACCGACGAAGAAATGATTGCCTACGCCGACGCCGCCTTCGACCAGATCGTGAGCCGAGTCACGGCAGGCTGAGGTTCGTCGACGTGGGGTTCGTGGCAGCGGTTTCAATCGTGGTCGCTGCGGCCCGGCGAACGCCCCAGCGTCAGGTGGCCCAGGTGAGTCGGTAGCCGAGGTCGTGGCCGGCCTGCTCGGAGTAGTCCTGGATCGACTTGCGGGCGAGCTTGAGCGTGATCGCCGGCGGGAGCAGGTCGGTGATCCGGCCGAACAGCGTGCGGGTCTCATCGATCGGTGCCGTCTTCGCATCGGGGAACACCACGTCGACGTGAGCCTGGCGTTGACCGGCAGTGTCCAACAGCTTCGACAGCCGTTCGAACATCTGGAGGAGCGGGTCGGCCCGATGCGTCGACCAGTTCGCCGCCGGCATGAAGTCGACGAAGTGCATCAGGTGATAGTTCAGGTTGATCCAGAGGTTGTCGGCGTCGATCGTGAGTGGTTCGTTGTCGATCACCCGGTGGCAGTGGAGGGCCTCGAGCTGGTCGAGCCGATGCGCATTGGCCTCGAGATCGTCGAGCAGGCGGTTGTCGTACAGCAGTCGGAGGATCGACGGGAACGTCTCGACGTGGAGTGCTTCGAAGTCGGTGAGCAACGCCTTCAGTTTCGGGATCTTGGCGGCGTCCATGGCGAACGTGTTCGTGGCTGTGCCCAGGATCGAGTGGAGCAGCGCCACGTTCGGCGAATGCTCGGGGTAGTGACGGGCTGCGTAGTCGTGGCAGAACACGAGGTGCTCCAGGAACGTGCCGTCGGCGTGCTCCATGCTGAAGTCGCACTCCTCGACCATGAAGTCGATCAATCGCTGATCGATCGGCGGTGCCGGCCGGGCCGATTCGCCGGCCGCGTAGGCCGCCTCGATCTCGGCGGCCGTCGACTCGTCCCACACGGGTTCCCGCACGAGCTTCTCGAACATGAACTTGCGGGCGAGCCCCGTGAGGCCACCGAAGATGGTGCGCCCCATGTCGAAGTCGGCCATGCGATCGACGCGCACCGTGCCGGCGTGATCGAAGGCGCCACCCTGCACGATCGCGGCCTTCCGCTGCACGTTCAGCGTCGCCTCGAGTTCGCCCCGCGTCGTACTCATGGTCCGTGCCCTCTTCCCTCGCCGTACCGGTCGTCGGTCTCGGTTCGAGAGAGTAACCGTTGGCGTCTCGGTCGGATGAGCGACCGTCCGGATGGGCGGCGACCAGCGCGAGCTCAAGGCAGGGTGAGTGTGGAAGCCGCGGCGCGACAGAGGCCTTCGGCGACGAGGTCGTCGACGAGTCGTTCGGCCACCTCGGCGTCGCGCTGCATGATCGCCGACACCTGGGCTCGATCGACCGGCCCGGCCGACAGTGCCTTCATCAATCGACCCCGCGCCTGACGATCGCTGCCCTCAAATCGGGCCTGCTTGCCGCTCACGCCGCTCGATCCGACGGCCGGGTCGGGTTCGTCGCCGCCCGCCCACGCACACATCGCCCGAACCGGGCACTCACCGCAGGTCGGGTTCGCGGGGCGACACAGCACGGCGCCGAGGTCCATCAGGCACTGGTTCCACGCCCACGCGTCGCCGCTGGGGCACGCGTCGTCGGCCATCGCCTGCACCCGCTTGGGCGTCAGCCGCTCCCCCGCCACGCGGGCGTACACACGGGCGATGTTGGTGTCGACCACCGCGGCATCGAGTTCGAACGCGAACGCCATGACCGCTCGCGCCGTGTACTGCCCGATGCCGGGCAACGCGAGCAGACCGGCGAGGTCACGGGGGAAGTCACCGAGCCCGGTCACCTGCTGAGCCGTCGCGTGCAGGTTGCGCGCCCGACGCGGGTACCCGAGCCCCTGCCACTCGCGCAGCACATCGCCCAGCGGCGCCGCGGCACACGCCGCGGGCGTCGGGAACCGCTCCAAGAACGCCTCCCAGCGCGGCACCACGCGAGCGACCTGCGTCTGCTGGAGCATCACCTCGCTGACCAGCACCGCCCACGGGTCGCGAGTGCGGCGCCACGGGAGGTCGCGCAGTCGCGGTGCGCCCCAGGCGAGCACCGCGCCGGTGAAATCGTTCACCGGCGTCGGTTGCGACGCCACCGCTGGAACCGTTCCTGCTGGCGCTGGATCGGGGTGGTCGGCGGCCGCCGGATGAGTTCGCCCGTGTCGTCACGAGTGGGGAACCGCAGCTGGAAGTCGATCTTCGACTCGCCGCGCCGAGTCTCCTCCTCGGCGAGGTCGCGCAGGCGTATCAGTCGCTCGCGCCGCTCGATCGACCAGGGGCCGACGCGCAGCGAGAGGTACAGGATGCCGCCGAGCAGGATCGGGAAGAAGAACTGCGCGAACCGGTACGACGCGACGCCGAGCGTGGCTCTACGTGCACTCGCACCGAAACCTGTGAGCATCGCCACGTAGCCGGCGTCGACGTACCCGAGCCCGCCGGGCGTGATCGGGATCGCGGCGACGACGTTGGCGATGCCGAACGCGATGATCAACGCGTCGACGTCCATCGAGATGTTGAACGCCCGCAGGAACACCCACAGCGCGGCGGCATCGAACAACCAGTTGACGGCGGCCCAGAACGCCACCCGACCGAGCAACGTCTTGTCGCTGATCAACTGCTCGAGCCGCTCGGCCACCCGGTGCAGCACGACCGCAGCCTTGTCGTCGTCCATCCGCAGCTTGCGGGCGATCCAGCGGATGATCCGTTCGGAGCGGCCCTGCCCCTCCATCAGACCGAACACCAGGGCCGCCGCGAGCCCCATCACGATGACGCCGGCGAGTGCGGCCGAACCGTAGAACGCGTTGACGCCACGGATCGGGATCGAGATGATCAGCGCCAGCCACAGGATCAGGTTGAGCACCACGGCCGACCCGAGACCGACGGTGGCGAGCGCGAAGCCTGCATCGGGCCCCGAGACCCCCGACAGTGTCATCAACCGGTAGCCGAGCGCCGAACTCGCGGCGCTGCCGCCCGGCACGATGCTCGACAGCGCCCGCGTGCTCATCTGGATCCGGAACAGCCGCCAGTGCGACAGCGGCTCGCCGGCATCGCCCAGCGCCGCCTTCATCAGCGGTGCGTAGCAGTACAGG
Organism: uncultured Acidimicrobiaceae bacterium; assembly: GCA_963972325.1. GTDB lineage: Bacteria > Actinomycetota > Acidimicrobiia > Acidimicrobiales > Ilumatobacteraceae > Ilumatobacter. The sequence continues at coordinate 1,377 of CAXAWD010000174.1, read as the reverse complement.
GCGATGAACTCGAGCGCCAGGCCGATCATCAGCAGGATCGGTTCGACCCGTCCGAGTTCCGACCACGCGTTGGTGAACTTCGGGATCATCGGGATCACGAAGTAGTAGATGACCGCCGCGAACGCGAGCAGTTTGAGCGTGAACCGGAAACGCCTCGGGCTGGTCGACGTTCCCGCCGGCTCGGACGGCTCGGAGGGCTCGACGAATGACGGTCGGCTCGCCGACGACACCGGGTCGGTCGTGGGTTCGGAACCCGGGGCGGCGGAGGAGTCGGTCATCGGTGATTCGGCCACAGGGCGGGCGGCCGAACCAGCCTATGCCGTGATCGGAACCGTGTTGATGAGGGCGTCGAGGTGCTCGACGAGATGACGACGCACCCCGACGTCGGTCTTGCCGAGATGCACCACGGTGAGTTCCCGGTCGGGAACGACCACGATGAACTGTCCCTCGTATCCGTGCGCCGCCATCGAGCCGGCGTACTGCGGCCACATCCACCACTGCCTGCCGTAGTCGAACCCGTGCGTCAGATCGTCGGTCGGGTCGTGGGCGACGAACGTGCGCCCGTGCTCGGCCCACCCGACCGGCAGGATCCGCTCACCCGACTCGGTCACCCCGTCGTGCCGGTACAGCTCGCCGAATCGGGCGAAGTCGCGTGCGGTGGCGTACACGTACGACGATCCGACGAACGTGCCGACGTCGTCGAACTTCGGGATCGCCGACGACATGCCGGCCGGTTCGAACACCCGCTCGGCCAGGAACCGCTCCATGCCCTCACGGCCACCGCCGACGATGTCGCCGATGATGCGGGCGATGATGTTGGTCGTGCCCGACGAGTAATTCCACACCGTGCCCGGCTCGTGCGCGAGGGGCAGCGCCGCGGCGTACGCGGCGTGGTCGGCGGCGCCCTCGCCGAACAGCATCGCGATGCAGTGCGACGTCTCACCGTCGACGTAGTCCTCGACGAACTCCAGACCGGGACGCATCTCGAGCAGGTCGATCAGCCGGATCTGCTCCTTGGGCGTACCCTGCCACTCCGGCACCGGAGCCGGGGCGTCGAGATCGATTCGTCCGTCACCGACCAGTATCCCGACGGCGGCGTGGGTGATCGATTTCGCCATGCTCCACGAGATCAGCGTCGAGTCGGCGTCGAGTTCGACCGCCGGGCCGAAGTCGGTCGTCGGCTGTGTGCCGTACCGCTCGGCCACGACCTCACCGCGGTGCATCACCACCGCCGCCAGGCTGATGCCCTGCTCCTCGGGTCGGGCGAAGATGTCGTCGAGTCGGCGCTGCATCGTCATACCCGGAAGCTAGACCGCCGACTTCCCCCCATCGCGAGGTGTGCCAGGCACAACCCGCGATCAGTCCGCGGCGGTGAGC
>CAXAWD010000173.1:0-7299 GCA_963972325.1 uncultured Acidimicrobiaceae bacterium | reverse complement strand
GAGGACATCGACTCGCGCATCAGCAGCCGCGTGCTGCGCCGGGCGCTGTTCTCCGCGGCACGGGAGGTGGCGGGCATCGACGACGAGGTGTCGCCCGAAGAGGGGTCGATTCTCGCCCACATCGCCGTCCGCTTCGGCTGAGCGGCGCCGGCCTCCGCCCTGGCGGCGTTGGCCCTCGCCGCTCTCCATCACCAGATGGAGAGGGCTCGTGCCGCCTTGCCAGGACGAAGCCCGATCACCGCTCAGCTCCGCACACTTCACGCGACCTCGTCGCGACGTACGCGATGTGCGGCGAGAACGTCTCAGAGGGATCACCGTGCGCTCGAACGATCCGATCCCGGCTCAGCTCCGCACACTTCACGCGACCTCGTCGCGACGTACGTCTGGTGCGGCGAGAACGTCTCCACGAACTCTTCTCCGCCTTGCCAGGACGAAGCCCGATCACCGCTCAGCTCCGCACACTTCACGCGACCGTGCTGTGGGCCACACCTGGTGCGGCGGGAACGTCTCAGAGGGATCACCGTGCGCTGGAACGATCCGATCCCGGCTCAGCTCCGCACATTTCACGCGACCGTGCTGTGGGCCACACCTGGTGCGGCGGGAACGTCTCGGCGAACTGGGGCCGTGTCGGCGCGACGTTGGTGTCAGCGGCCGTCGGTGAGTTGTCGGCCGAAGGTCCGCAGGCGGTCGAGCGACTCCTGGGGCACGTCGGCCCGCCGGCTCTCCAGGGCCGCCTTGATCTTGCGATAGGTGTCGGCCTCGAGCCCGCACCGACGGCAGAGCTCCAGGTGCTGCGACAGCATCTCGGCATCGGCGTCGTCATCGAGTTCGTCGTCGAGGAAGCGCTGCAGCAGCCGACCGACCTCGGGACACGTCAGCGGCTCGCCCGGGCGGAGCCGGGGCCAACGACCGAGCGTCATTCGTCGAAGTGTCGAACGGATCATCCCTGTCCCCCTGTGACCAGATCAGCGTGCGTCGGCGCCGCACCGCTGCGTCGGAGTTGCCCGCGTACCTTCTTGCGCGCCCGGTGCAGGCGGCTCATGACGGTGCCGATCGGAACACCGAGCACCTCGGCGGCCTCGGCGTAGGCCAACCCGTCGACGTCGACCAGTTCGATCACCTCGGCGAACGGTTCGGACAACGACGCCAACGCCGCTTCGAGATCGGCGTCGAACTCGAGGTCGACGAATCGGTCCGGCCGCGTCGCCTCGTCGCTCTCGGGCGACTGAGCGAGCCGTTCGAGCTGCGTGTCGGGATCGCGAAGCAGCTCGGGGCGTCGACGACGATTGCGGTTGATGTGCGTGTTGCGCAGGATGGTGAGCAACCATGCCCGCGGGAAACGGCCGTCGAAACGGTCGATCGCCTTGTAGGCGCGAAGCAGCGTGTCCTGCACGAGATCTTCGGCGTCCGCTCGGTTGCGGGTCAGCGACTGAGCGACGCGCAGCATTACCTCGAGCTCGGGCAGGACGTACCGCTCGAACGCCTCGTCCGCCTCACGGCTCACCGGGGCACGCTCCAGCACCGATGCGAACATCGTTCAGCCGCGCTGGACACGGACGTCAGGGCTCGTCGCACCGGGCCAGTTTCGCATGCCGCCGAAACCCCATCGGTGCACCTCGGCATTCCCGCGAGCATGACGAACCGAGCCGGGGTGTTCACGAAACGATCGCGATCAGTATCGCGATGGCGAGCCCCACCCCGGTGAACGCCGATGCGCCGACGCCGACGACCCGTGCGGCGGTCGGGTGGATCGGCGAGTCACCGGTGCGCAACGGACCGTGCAGGTCGTCGTAGTGACGAGCGCTCCACACGAGGAGCGCCGCCCCGAAGATCACCTGCGCGACCCCGAACGCACCGACGGCGACGTGGAGTTCGCCGGCCCCGTATCGGGCCATGAGCACGCCGGCGACCATCGACGCGATCGCCGTTCGCTCCCACGCGAGCGCCGTTCGTTCGTGCTGCAGCCCGGAGTCGAACACGGAGGTCGGACGTTCGCCGCTCATCGCACGGCGACCTTCACGAGACATCGACGGCGAACAGCACGGCAGCGACCACAGCGACGAACGCGACGCCGAGCGCCATCAGCATCGGCAGCCGCGAGGGAGGCAACGGCTCGTCGAGCCGCATCGCCCGTTCGTTCAGCGCCCACCGCCGATACGCGCTCGCCGCCGTGAGGAAGCTGAGCGCCAGCAAGCCGATGCCCAGGAACTCCTCGCCCGGGAAGTCGTCGAGGATCGTGACGGCGCCGAGCCCTCCGGCCGCGAGCGCGAGCGCGGTTCTGATCCACGCCAGGAACGTCCGCTCGTTGGCCAGGGAGAAGCGATAGTCCGGGTCGCTTCCCTCACCACGCGGATCCGCTGGAAAGAGGCGGCGCTTCACTGGACCGCCACCGACGCGAGAGCGCCCAGGAACCGATCGTTCTCGGCCGGCGTTCCGATCGTGACCCGGATGCCCTCACCGCTGAAGGGTCGAACCACGACTCCGCGTCGTTCGAGCGCCAACGCGATCTCGTCGGTGCGATCACCGGTGGCCAGCCACACGAAGTTGGCCTGGTGATTCGGGAACGTCCAGCCGGCGGCAGCGAGTTCGACCTCGACCCTGGCCCGTTCGGCCAGGATGGCGGACACGCGAGCGCTGATCTCCTCGTCGTGTTCGAGCGCGGCGAGCGCCGCTGCCTGCGCGAGCGCGTTGACCGTGAACGGCAACATGGTCTTGTCGACCGTGGCGATCACATCGGGATGCCCGATGCCGTATCCGACGCGCAGCCCGGCGAGCCCGTGAGCCTTCGAGAACGTGCGGGTCACGACGACGTTCGGGAAGTCGGGCAGCAGTTCGGTGACCGGATCACCGAAGCCCGGGTCGAGGAACTCCCGGTACGCCTCGTCGATGCACACGATCGTCGTGGCGGGCACCCGCTCGAGGAAGCCCCGGAGCTCGGCCGTGGTGGCGGCCACGCCGGTCGGGTTGTTCGGCGTGGCGAGGAACACCAGTTTCGTCCGGTCGGTGACCGCATCGGCCAGCGCGTCGATGTCGAAGCCGAGGTCGGTGGCGAGCGGCACCTGGACGGCGGTGCCGTTCATCAAGCGGGTGAACACCGGGTACACCTCGAACGATCGCCACGGGTAGACGACCTCGTCGCCCGGGTCGACGTAGCTGAAGAACAGCTGCTGCAGGATGCCGGACGATCCCGCACCAACGGTGACCATCGACGCATCGACACCCAGACGCCCGGCGATCGCCTCGCGCACGGCGGTGGCGCGGTGGTCGGCGTAGCGGTTCACGCCGGCCGCAGCGTCGTGCACGGCCGCCAGGATCGGGTCGAGCGGCGGCGACGGGTTCTCGTTGGACGCCAACTTGATGGCGTTGGTGATGCCGTGCTCCGCCTCGGCCTGCGCGGCACCCTTCCCCGGCCGATAGGCGGGGAGGTCCGCGACCACCGAGCGGGGCCGTCCGATCTGCTGCGAGCTCACCTCACGAACGTAGCGTCGGTCAGGGCAAGCCTTCGAACAGGACACCGTCTGCCTCGAGCGCGTCGAGTTCGGCATCGCTGTATCCGACTTCGGCGAGCACCTCACGGTTGTGCTCACCGTGGAGCGGTGCGTGGCGACGGACCAGCTCCGGCGATGCCCCGCTGCCCGTCAGAGGCGGCGTGACCCGGTAGCCACCGGCGTGCGGGTGCTCGACCAGCGGCAGGTCGTCGACCAGCTGGTCGAGCGTGGCGACTTCGGCGATCGGGACGCCGGCGGGGCGCAGCAGTTCGAGCCACTCGGCCGTCGTGCGCTGCACGAGGATGGCGGCGACGTCCTGGTACAGCGACGGGCCGTTCTCGATCCGCGACCGTCGCGTCGCGACGCGGGGGTCGGTGAGCAGGTCTTCGCGCCCGCCGAGCCGGAACAGGGTCTCGTAGTGGTGGCGGTCGTACGGCAGCACGCTGATCATCCCGTCGGCGGTGGGATGGGGACGACGATCCGGGTTGAGGATGCGCGGATACCCGGTCGAGCCACGCTGCGGTTCGAGCACCGCTCCGACACCGTGCTCGACGAGCATGTAGGCCCGCATCACCTCGGTCATCGCCACGGTGATGTCGGAGCCCTCGCCGGTGCGTTCCCGCCGGAGCAGCGCGGCCAGCACCGTGTTCGCGATCACGAGACCGGCGCTCTTGTCGGCGATCAACGTCGGGATCAGCACCGGCGGCAGCCCGATCCGCTGGTTCACGTCGACGATTCCGGCGGTGGCCTGGATCACGTCGTCATACGCGGGCGCATCGGCCAACTCGTGGTCGACCGGGTACCCGGCTGCAGCGCAGAAGACGATGTCGGGCCGGAACGCTCGGAGCCGCTCGTAGGTCAGACCGGCCCGCGATCGCGAGCCCGGCCGCAGGTTGGTCACGACCACGTCGGCCGTCGCGACCAACCGCCCGAGCGCCTCGTAGCCGGCATCGGACTTGATGTCGAGCCCGATGCTGCGCTTGTTGCGCAGCAGGTTCATCGCCACCCCGGACAACTCGGGGTGGGCCCCGACCCCCATCGACCGGTTGGTGTCGCCGCGTCGATCCTCGACCGCGATCACCTCTGCACCCTGGTCGGCGAGGAGCTGCGTCGCCACCGGGCCCATCACCACGGAGGTGAGGTCGATGATCCGAATGCCATCCAACGGGAGTTGCACGGCGAGCAACCTAGCCCGCGGTCACCTCTGGTCGACCCGTCGGATCGTGATGTCCCCCGACACGGTTCGGAGCCCGACGCGGACCACCCGCCGCGCCTCGGACGCACCGTGACCTGCCGGTTCGGGCAGGCGCGTCCGACCGCTCAGGGTGGACAGGTCGGGTTCGACGCGGATGCCCGACGGCAACCCGACGACCAGGTCGCCGGAGATCGACTTCAGCGCGATGTCGGACCCGCCACACCACTCGACGAGCACGTCGCCGGACGCGCTGCCGATCTCGACGTCATCGGCTGCCTCGACGACCCGCACGTCGCCCGACGCAGTGCTGACACTGAGGCGACCACCGATACGGCCCAGATGAACGTCGCCCGACGCCGTCGTGCAGGAGGTGCCCGCGCCGACCGACGTCGCCGACGCGTCGCCCGAGGCGGTGTTGATGTCGAGCCGCGTGGCGGATCCGACGCTGACGTCGCCGGAGGCCGTCTTGATCCGTGTCGCGCCGAACACGCCGGACAGCGCGACGTCGGCCGTAGCGGAACGCACCTCGACATCCGCGCCGGCGGGCACCTCGACCAGCACCCGGGTGGCACGGGATCGCCACCCGCCGCGACCTGCCGGTTCGATCGAGACCGAGTCGCCGAGTTGTGTGACGTTCCACCGGTCGGCGTCGGGCCCGTCGAGGGCGACGGTGGTGCGGCCTGCCGCACCACTGCGCACCTCGACCGAACCGGTTCGGACATCGATCGAGACCGAGGGGCGGTCGCCGACGCTGAACTCCTCGTGGCGGCTCATGCGCACATGGTCACAGGTCGAAGCCCTCGGTGACACGTCGACCACGCCCCTCCGAGCGGGAGGCGCGCTTGCTGAGCGCGTCGACGACCCAGCCGTTGACCGATCCGCCGTCCGAGTTGGCGGCCTCCTCGATCAGGTTCTTGAGCGACGGCGGCAGGCGGAGCGTGATCCGAGCGGCGAGTTCCTCGTCGGGCGTCTCGCTGCGGCTCCCGGCCTCACGATCGGTGACGCGGAGGTTCGGGTCGCCGTCGACCACGACGACGTCCACCTCGCGGTCGTCGAGCTGTGCCGACACCTCGACCGCGGCCTGCTGCGCGAGTTCGAGCGCGGCGATGCGCAGCGCCGGCCCCAGCGCCTCGGTCAGCCAGTCGACGGCGTCGTCGACCGCGGCGTCGCCCCCGGCCAGCGTGCGCTGGCTCTCGAGTGCGGCGTGGAGCCCGGTGAGGACCGGTTGGACCCGCATCGGTCAGGGCTCCCGCCGGCGGCGGGTGGCCCCGGCGTGACGACGGCGCTTCGCCCGACTGGCTTCACGGTCGGCGCGGAGGCGGCGGAATCGTTCGTCGTGCAGGACCCGGAACAGGTCCTGATGGCTCTCGTGCATGGTGTCTCGTCCTCGTGTTTGTCGTGTCGTCACGTTCGATGTCATCGCTGGGGTCATCGCGGGTCATCGTCAAGAGTCATCATGAACCGTCACGGTGACATCGTTGTGATGTCACGATGATGTCATCGCGACATCAGATTGTCAACCCCCTCCGGTCCGGTACCGATCCGAGGTGACTGGTACCTTCGATCGCATGAAGACCGCCATCACCGAGATGTTCGGAATCGACGTACCGATCGTCGCCTTCACGCACTGCCGTGACGTCGTCGCCGCCGTCTCCAAAGCGGGCGGGCTCGGCGTGCTCGGCGCGGTGGCGCACAGCGACCGGCAGCTCGAGATCGACCTCGACTGGATCGAGGAGGAGATCGGCGACCGCCCGTACGGCGTGGATCTGATCGTGCCCGCCAAGTACGCCGGCTCCGACGAAGGCGGCATCGACATGGGCGACCTCGTCTCGATGATTCCGCAGGAACACCGCGAGTTCGTCGACGACATCCTCGCCCGCTACGACGTCCCCGAGCTCACCGAGGATCCCGGCGGACGGGGGCTGGTCGACGGCGGTGGTGGCCGGGCACCGTTCTCGGCCGATCGCGCCGACGTACAGCTCGAGATCGCACTCGCCCACCGGCCGTCCCTCATCGTCAACGCGCTCGGGCCACCCCCGGCCCACATGATCGAGCGGGTCCGCGCCGAGGGGCGGCTCGTCGGCGCGCTCGCCGGCGCCGCCCAGCACGCCGAACGCCACGTCAACGCCGGCGTCGACGTCATCATCGCCCAGGGCGCCGAGGCCGGCGGCCACACCGGCGAGATCGGCACCATGGTGCTCATCCCCGAGATCGTCGACGCCGTCGGCGACACCCCCGTACTCGGCGCCGGCGGCATCGGCCGGGGCCGTCAGATGGCGGCCGCGATGGCGCTCGGCGCACAGGGTGTCTGGTGCGGCTCGGTGTGGCTCACGACCGAGGAGGCCGAGACGCACCCGGCGGTCAAGGAGAAGTTCCTGCACGCCACGTCGGCCGACACGATCCGCTCTCGATCCCGCACCGGCAAGCCGGCTCGCCAGTTGAAGACGGCGTGGACCGAAGAGTGGGATCGCCCCGACACCCCCGACCCACTCGGCATGCCGCTGCAGCCGATCCTCGTCGACGGCGCCATCCGGCGGATCGACCGCGCCGCACACCACGAGGGCACCGGCGCCAACCAACTCGCCAACTACTTCGTGGGGCAGATCGTGGGCACCA
>CAXAWD010000172.1:0-7333 GCA_963972325.1 uncultured Acidimicrobiaceae bacterium | reverse complement strand
CTTCGATTTCGACGGCCTGATCCTCGACACCGAGACACCCCTGTTCGACGCCTGGCAGCGCATCTACGACCACTTCGGGTTGCCGCCGATCACGGTGACCGAGTGGGCACATTCGCTCGGCAGGGGCGACGACGACCCTGAGCTGCTCGACCCCGCCGCACGGATCGTCGAACTGACGAACGGTGCGGTCACGGCGGCCGACGTGCAGGCGCAGCGGCGTCGGGTGCGCGACGACCTGCTCGACGACCAACCGATCCAACCCGGCGTGCTCGAACTCGTGGCGGAGGCCGAGGAACGCGGTGTGGCGCTGGCGGTCGCGTCGAGTTCGCCGTGGGACTGGGTCGGTGGGCACCTCGAGGCCCGCGGTCTGCACGGACGGTTCCCGGTGGTGGAGTGCGCTGGGGCCGGGCGGCCCGGCAAGCCCGATCCCGCGGTGTACCTCGCGGCGTGTCGGGCGCTCGGCGTCGACCCGGCCGCCTCGGTGGCGCTGGAAGACTCGCCGCACGGGGCCACCGCGGCCAAGCGGGCCGGGCTGTCGTGCGTCGCCGTGCCGACCGAACTCGGGCGGGAGCTCGACTTCGGTCACGCCGACGCCGTCGTCCACACATTGGCCAGCGTCGACGTGGCGGCGATCCGAAGCCTGATCGGTCGGCCCGCCAGCTAGAACATCGGTGTGGGAGTCCGATCGCGCGCCGACCTCGCCGCGGCCAGGATGGCCGGGCTGCTGGCGGCGCGGCTCCGCCCGGAAGACGTCGAGCGGTTGTCACGCCGCATGCTCGACGCGATCGATGACGTGTCGGCCAACCGCTGGGACGCGGCCAAGCGTCGCGCCGAGGAGCTGCCGGGCGGCATCCGCCCCGAGAAGATCGAGGCGCTGACGAAATCGTTCTCACGCGAGCTGGGCGCCGCGGGAGCGGCCGCCGGCGCCGCTGCGATCGCCCCGGCGGTCGGCACGGGTGCCACGTTGCTGACGGCGGTCGCCGAGCTCGGCTGGTTCACGGCCCGGGCCGGCGATCTGATCCTCACGATCGCGGCGACGCACGGCCGCGACGACCCGACGGTCGAGGAGCGTCGGGCGTGGGTGCTCGCCGTGCTGATCTACGGCGGGTCGGCCAAGGAGGGGTTCAGCCGGGCGATCGGCGAGGCCACCGACGGGGACGCCCCTGCGGTCGGCCAGCGTCTGCCACTGGCGACCCTCCAGCTCACCAACCGGTTGATGAGCCGGTCGATGCTCCAGAAGTACGGCACCCGACGGGGTTTGATCGCACTCGGCACCGCGGTCCCGCTCGGCATCGGTGCCGTGTTCGGCGGGGGACCGAGCTACCGGGCGATCCGCAAGCTCGCCCGCGATGCCGACGCGTTCTTCGCCCGGCTCCCGTACTCGGCGATCGACGTCGACTCGACCGACATCACCGATCGCCGACTCGACTGATCTCGGCCGGATCGTGTGCTGTTCGCACGGCGATCAGCTCGACGGCGACCACGACCACCACACCGACCACGGCGAGCAGGATCGGGATACCGATGTCGTCGGCCGGCCGTGCGAGATCGGTCGTGTTGGTGCCGCCCGGCCAGGGCCACAGCACCCGGAGCGAGCCGAGCATCAGGCCGACCATCGCTGCGATCACCAGGTCGTGGTGGTGCTCGAGCGACCAGGTGAGCACCGAGGAGAACAGCGCGAGGCCGACGATGCAGCCGGCGGCGGTGGCCCCGAGCGCGACCACATCGCGGTCGTTCACGGCACCGAGCACCTCGGTGTACATCCCGATCAACACGAGGATGAACGACCCGGAGATCCCGGGGAGGATCATGGCGCAGATCGCGAGGGCGCCCGACAGGAAGAAGATCCACCACGACTGGGTCACGACCTCGGCGGTTCCCTCGGCGACCTCGGTGTCGCTCTTCAGGCCGAGCACCAGGAACAGTGTGACCGCCACGGCAGCGACCGTGGCCAGCTCGGGAGCACCGACCGAACGGATGAGGCGCCACGCGATCGTCAGCGAGCCGACGACGAGGCCGAAGAAGAGCGCGGCCATGCGGACCGGGTGATCGTGCAGCAGGCCTTCCAATACCGACGACAGCGCGGCGATCGCCACGAGCACACCGGCGAGCAGCGACAGCAGCCACACCCACTCGACCTCGCGGACCTTGGTGCCGAACCCGGCGGTGTCACCGGTCAGCAGCGCCTTGAGCGCCTGGGCGCCGGTGTGGACGTTGCCGATGAGGCGTTCGTAGATACCGAGCACCAGGGCGACCGTGCCACCGGAGACGCCGGGCACGATGTCGGCGGCGCCCATGGCGAAACCACGGACGGCTTGGGCTGCGGGTGTGGGGATCGGCACGGGGGGCGAGGCTATCGGCCCCCGGTGGACGCGTCCGGCAGCGACGCGTCAGGAGTTCGGGGTGATGATGACGCCGCGGTCGCCGTAGGGAATCGGGTTGCGCTTGATCAGCCCACCGATCTTGCCGAGCAGCTTGGTGATCTTGGTCATGAACCCGTACTTCTCGGTGACCTTGCGGCGGATCTCGGCCATGTCGTCTCCCGACACCACCCGCGCCGTCGCCTCGGTCGGCGACGTGCCGTCCTTCGCGTTGCCGCGGGCGTCGCAGGGCTGCACCGTCACCCGCGAGGTGTGCGCGAGCCGTTTGGCCTTGCCGGACCCGGAACTGGTCCAGAAGCCGATGTCGCCACCGTCGAGCGGCACCGCCCAGACCGGCGTGGCGACCGGTGTTCCGTCGCGCTTGAACGTGGTCAGCAGGATGTACTTCTCGTCGCCGAGGCTCATGGGTCGACGGTACGCCCGGATCGGGTCCGTGTCGAGGCTGCTGCGCGAGGATCTCCGGATGAATCTCGCAGACCGAGCGACCGGGGTGCTCAGGGCGAACGATCGCGGCCGCTACACCGTGCCCGCCGGTCATCTGTACCCGCACCAGTGGGCCTGGGACTCGGCCTTTGCCGCGATCGGGTGGTCGCTGATCGAAATCGACCGTTCGCTGGTCGAGCTCGAGTCGCTGCTCGACGGCGCGTGGCCCGACGGCCGTATCCCGCACATCCGGTTCCACGACCCGACCGGGGTGTACTTTCCCGGTCCCGCGTTCTGGGGCACCGACGACCGGTCGAGCATCAGCCAACCACCGGTCTGGGCCGCGGCGGCCCGTCGGGCGCTCGACCGTGGCGGTGACCCCGACCGGGTGCGAGCCTTGATCGAGCCGATCGCCCGCTCGCACGAGTGGTTCACGACCGACCGCGATCCGTCGGCTCTCGGTCTCGTCGCAGTCGGACACCCGTGGGAGAGCGGGATGGACAACAGCCCGGCGTGGAATTCGGCGATGCAGGCGATCGATCCCGACGCCGCGCCACCGTTCGAACGCGTCGACCAGCAGCACGTTGCCGACACCGCTCAGCGCCCGACCGACGACGACTACCGCCGCTACGCGGCGCTCGTCACGGAGATCGCCGACAACGGCTTCGGCCTCGGGTCGTTCGCCGTGTACGACCCCGGCATGTCCGCGATCCTGGCGTGGGCCGATCGCGACCTCGCCGTGCTTGCGTCCCGCCTCGACCTGCCCGATGTCGCCCGGGCGGCGACAGAGCGGTCCGAGCGGATCGGTGCGGCGCTCGTCGAACACCTGTGGGACGAGTCACTCGGCCGGTTCGTCTTCCTCGACGCGATCACGGGTCGACGTGACACCTCGAACGTCGTCTCCGCGTACCTGCCGCTCCTGGTCGATCTGCCGGACGGGGTGACGGCAGCGTTGTGCGCCGGGCTCGAACACGACTTCGCCGCGCTGCACCCGGTGCCGACCACCTCGCCGAACGACCCGGCGTTCGATCCGGTCGGCTACTGGCGTGGGCCGACCTGGGTCAACGTCAACTGGTTGCTGGACGAGCCGCTCGGCGGCCGTTTGCGCGAGCCAACCCTCGAGCTGATCGACCGGCAGGGGTTCCGCGAGTACTTCGATCCGCTGACCGGTGACGGGCTGGGCGCCGACGACTTCAGCTGGACCGCGGCGCTCGCTCTCGACTGGCTCAGCCGCTGATGACGTCGAACTCGGCCGGCAACGTGACATCGAGCACCTGGCAGTCGGCCGACGCGTCGCAGAGCCGGTAGCGGGTGCCGCCCGGCAGCGCGACGCTGTCGCCGTTGCCGAGTTCGACCGGCTCGCCGCCGTCGGCCCGGAACGTGACGGTGCCCGTGAGCACGACGAGCTGGGCGAACTCGGTGTCGTGGGCGATCCACTGGCCCTCCGTGGCGGTCGCATCGGCGATCGGCCGGGTGACACGGGCGCCGGCGAGGCCGTCGGTCGCGCCGCCGATGCCGGTGTCGCGGTACTCCCAGCCGTCGATCCGCCACGGCGCGTACGGCGCGCCGTCGGCGATGTGCCGGACGAATCGCTGCCCCCCGAAATCGCGCTCGGGGTCGACCACGCCCGTCGGGAGCGGGAGCGACCAGTCGGCGATCGTCTCGTGCTCGGCCGGGCAGCCGATCTCGACGACTTCGAGACCGGGTGAACTCTCGAGCACACGGTGACGGATCTCGGGCGGTTGGAGCACGCAATCGCCGGCGTGCATCACGAACGGCTCGCCCTGGTCTTCGTAGACGAGCCGCACCCAGCCGGACTTCACAAAGATCATCTGGAACCGGATCTTGTGGAAGTGCACGTAGTCGGGAACCGGGCCACCGTCGGGGATCGTGATGTGCGAGGAGATGAACCGACCGCCCCACCGGTCGGGGATCAGGTCGCGGTAGCGCATGCCGGCCCGGCCGACGCCCGACTCGTCGTTGCGTTTGGTGACCACGAGCGACGGATCGTTGTCGGGCAGGTGGTAGGTGGTGGTGGCGGGGGCGTACTCGACGCGGGTGCCGCCCGGCAGCGTCAGCGGCTCGCCGGGGGTGTCGGTCAGGAGCCGCAGGGTGGCGGGCGTCGGCCGGTCGGCGGCCGTCAGGCGGAGCCGCAGCCCGTGCCCTGACACCACCGCGTTGGCCGGGTCGTCGGCCGGGAAGATCACGTCGACCCGGAACCCGAGTTGCTCGTTCAGCACCGCGAAGTCATCGTCGAATCGGTCGGTGCCGATCACCACCTGCGCATCGTGTTCCACGAGTCGCAAGCTACCCGTCGGGCTCCGGTCAGGACCACCAGACGGCGTGGCGCTGGGCGAGCCCGCTGGCGACGACCAACACCAGGCACTCGACGACCTGTTCCACCGCGCCGAGCACATCGCCGGCGAGGCCACCGATCTTGCGGACGGCGAGCACGACCACCGCAGCAGTGCCCGCGACGGCGGCTCCGGCGAACGGCAGCACCCACCAGCCGCAGAGCGCCGCGACCACGCCGATGGCTCCCGCCAGCCCGACCAGCGTCGGCACCGGGCGCAGCGACGCCGCCGAGCTCACCCCGAGCCCGCTCTCTGTCGCCGGCGGGGCGGCCTTCATGGCGGCGACGGCCGAGACGCGGCCGAGACCGTGCGCCGCCACGAACGCGACGAACAGCGCGCCCGGTGCGGCGATCGATGCCGCACACACGACGCGGAGGAGGATCGACGACGACAGGGCGGCCACGCCGTACGTGCCGTGGCGCGAGTCCTTCAGGATCTCCAGTCGGCGCTCGATGGTCCAGCCGCCGCCGAAGGCGTCGGCGATGTCGGCGAGCCCGTCTTCGTGGAACGCTCCCGTGATCAGCAGGCCGATGACGACCGCACACGCGGCGGCCACCGCGACCGGGACGAGCTCGGTCAGTCCGGCGGCGACGCCGCCGACCGCGGCGCCGATCAGCACCCCGACGACGCCGAACCAGGGCACGACCCGAGCGTGATCGACCGGAGCGGCGAGTCGGATCGGCACCCGGGTCAGGAACTGCAGGGCTCCGAGTAGGCCGGTCACGGTTCGGCGCCGAGGTCGGCGATGTCGGCGAGCGGCAGAGCGCGGCCGGCGATCAGCAGGTGCGCCTGGTCGGACGCGGCAACCCACTGCTGGTTCACGCGGCCGAGCAGGTCGCGGTAGCGCCGGGTCATCGCGTCGGCCGGGATGATGCCCATCCCGACCTCGTTGGTAACGACGGTCGTATTGGCGGTGCGGGCAGATGCGATCCGGAGTGCCTCGGCCGAGGCGGCGAGCACCCGCTCGTCGGCGTGGCCGAGGGGCAGCAGGTTGCCGACCCACACGGTCAGGCAGTCGAGCACCACCAACGCGTCGCCGGCGTCACGCAGCGCAGCGGGGATGTCGACCTCGGCCTCGATCGTGCGCCACTCGGCGGGCCGCTCGTCGCGGTGCGCGGCGATGCGGGCGTCGAGGTCATGGTCACCCTCGATGCGGGGGCTGGTGGCGATGAAGCAGACCCGGCCGTCCGCACGGCTCGCGAGTCGGAGCGCAGCGGTGCTCTTGCCGGAGCGGGCGCCGCCGAGCAGGACGGTCAGCATGTCAGTAGTCGATGCCCCGCTTGGCGCGAATGCCCTGCTGATAGGCGTGCTTGACCTCGTTCATTTCGGTGACCGTGTCGGCGATTTCGATCAGCTCGGCCGGGGCATCGCGGCCGGTCACGATGATGTTCACGTGCTCGGGTCGGTTGACGATCGTGTCGATCACGTCGGCCTGATCGATCCAGCCCCAGGTGCACAGGTAGGTCAGCTCGTCGAGGATGACGAGGCGGTGGTCACCCGCCTGGATGGCCGCCTTCGCCGCGGTCCATCCCTCGTTGGCGTGGGCCTTGTCGTTGTCCAGGTTGTCGGAGTCCCACGTGAACCCGTCGCCGAACGACTGCCAGTCGACGCCGAGCTGCCGACCCATCTTCTCCTCGCCGACCTTCCAGTTGCCGCTCTTCACGAACTGGATGACCGCGACGGGCCAGTCGACGGCGACGGCGCGCAGCATCATGCCGAACGCCGACGAGCTCTTGCCCTTGCCGTTGCCGGTGTTGACCAGGACGAGCGACGTCGCCGATCGCAGGCCGTCGGGTCGGGGGTCGTCTTCGAGCGCGTCGGTCGTGGGTGTCGTGTCGTCAGCCATCAGGGCGGCGAGCCTATTGGACGCGACGTTGCGGTGCTCGGCCCTGTATGGTTTCGCCTGCACAGTCGGTGCGAAGTCCGGTGAGATCCCGGCGCTGTCCCGCAACGGTGGTTCCAGACACGATCTGGACGAGCCCGGTCGACCCTTCGGTGCGCGAAACCTAGACCCTCGAGGCAAGGGCGGTTCGCAGATCGGTCCGCCGGTCTCTGACCCACTTGTCCTCCCGACGTGGAGGAATTTCCATGAAGATCAAGACCCTGGCCGGCGTGACCGTCGGCCTCGCACTCGTGCTCGCTGCCTGCGGCGACGACGGCGCCACCGGCTCCAGA
>CAXAWD010000171.1:0-7379 GCA_963972325.1 uncultured Acidimicrobiaceae bacterium | reverse complement strand
GCTCCGAGGGATTCGCGGTGCGAGTGAGGCCGCCCGCACGGTCGAGCCGAGATGAGCGGTTGCGATGATCGAGCACCGCGGTCGGACCGCAGTCGGTGTCAGTCGAGTGATGGGACGGTGATGCCCCGTTCGCTCAGCAGAGATCGTGCTCGGTCGATGAAGTCGTTGCGGGCTCGGACGAGGTTGTCGTAGTCGTCGATGTCGTCACCGACCATCGCTCGTTCGTACTCGGTGACCACGGTGTACCAGGTGGTTTCCAGGTCGGCTGAGGCCTGGCAGTCGACATCGGCAAGAGCGACCGGGACGTCGTCTCCGTCGGCTCCTCCGAACCTGAACTGTCGTGCGAGGTCGTTGGGCGTGGTCGCGGTCATGCCGGTCGCAGATGAGATGCACTCGCTCCAGGTCTCCAGTGCTGCTCGAACCCTGGGGTCACGTTCGGCAGCGAGGTCCGCTCGGTCTTGGAGTTGGTTCTCGATCGAGCGTCGGAGTGGTTCAGCGGTCGCGAGATACTCGCCATCGAATTGGCGATTGACTTGCTGCCGGCAGCTTTCGATGACCTCACTGTCGATGTCCGTGGATGGATCGGGGAACTGGTTGGTGTAGCCGAGTGTGCGAGCGGCCCCGGCGCGGCGAATCCCGAGGACCGGATGAGCTTGCCATTGGCCGAACGCGATCCAGTCGGCCGGGCTACGACCCTGAACATCGAGTCCGGCGTCCCGGTAGCAGTCCACGCGGAGGATTTCGGCCGCCATGTTCACGGCGAGTTCGGTTTCGGGTAGCCACGCCTTGCCGGTCGACGGGAGATCATCGGCCATCGGTGGGAGCGCTGCGAGCTCCGCCGGTGTGACCCCGTCGGTGCGGGCGGTGGTCGCCCACACGATCGCTGCGGCTCCGACGAGTACGGCTGCGCTCGCAGCGACGGCGAGGAGTGCACTCCGGCGTCGTGGCGAATCGGCTTCGTGGGAGACGCGGATGATGTTGGAGCCGGTGAGGATTGCGTCGAGGTTGTCGTCGGCGATGGCCGTGTTTGCTCGGCGTTCGAGGGCGCCGGCGAGGTCTTCTTGCAGGTTGGTCATGAGAGTTCCTTCTTCATCGTGGTGAGTGCTCGCTTGATCCAGGGGCCGATCGAGCCCGTTGGCACATCGAGGGCGGCTGCGATCTCGGTTTCGGTCATTCCTGCGTAGAAGCGCAAGACGACAGCGGCGCGTTGGTTGAACGGCAGACGTGAGACCACGTCGAGCAAGATCTCGTCGTGTGTCGAGTCGTCGCCAGGTCGAAGTCGCCGTACCAGTTTGAGATCGGCCTGCCGCCGGCGCCCGACATCGCGACATCCGTTCAGCACCGCTCGGTTGAGGTAGGCGCCAGGGGCTTCGACGGTGTTCCATCTCTGGTAGACGGCGGCCATCGCGTCGTGAACGACATCGTTCGCGGTCTCGTTCGAACCGACGAGCAAGAATGCTCGGCGGACCTGCGCGCCGTGTTCTGCCCGATAGAAGTCGGTGAACTCGACATCGCGACGACCAGGATCGTTCGCGAGAGGGTCGGGCGGGTCATGTGCTGCTGTGCTCAAGAGTGATCTCATCACCAGTTCCCACGGAGAACTCTCTCAGATCCATACGAGATCTTCTGCGAAGCGGCGATCGTCCCGAGGGCAGCCCTCGGCGACGGCACCCTGGTCAGCCTGGTTGCGATCGATGTTCGAGTGGAACGAGCCCGCGGCGGCGACCGACCGCTACACAGGTGGTGAGTACCGTCAGCACCATCCCCACAGAGGTGACGGCAAGGAAGTGTTCATCGAGTACCTCGAACGGATGGCGGCGAAGTACCCCGGCAAACGTGTCGGGTTCGAACGAGTCCTTGCCCTCAGCCGGTGATCGTGCGGTGCGCTTCGGCGAGGATCGCGGCGATCTCGTCCCAGTCGACGTCGCCGTCGAGACGCACGCCGATCCAGCCACGACCGCCCACGTACGGCGGACGGAAGAAGCGATCCGGATCGTCCTCGATCAGCTCCTCCTGCACGCCGGGCGGCGCCGCGCACACCAGATGCGGCTCGGCGCGGTCGTGGTGGCCGTCGGGCCGCACCGCCGCATACTGCTTGCCGGCGAAGAACGACGGCGCGCCGTGGCTGACCTTCTCGGTGGTGCCGGGCAGTCGCTCGCAGATCGTGCGGACCCGTGCGACGACATCCACCGCGGTCACAGACTCAGGCCAGCTTCTTGTACTTGATGCGGTGGGGCTGGTCGCCCGACTCGCCGAGCACCTTCTGCTTGTACTCCTCGTACTCGCTGAAGTTGCCTTCGAACCAACGCACTTCGCTGTTGCCCTCGAACGCCAACACGTGGGTGGCGATCCGGTCGAGGAACCAGCGGTCGTGCGAGATCACCACGGCGCAGCCGGGGAACGACTCGAGGCCCGCCTCGAGCGCCTGCAACGTGTCGACGTCGAGGTCGTTGGTCGGCTCGTCGAGCAGCAGCACGTTGCCGCCGGCCTTGAGCACCTTGGCGAGCTGCACCCGGTTGCGTTCGCCACCGGAGAGTTTGCCGACCGACTTCTGCTGGTCGGTGCCCTTGAAGTTGAAGCTCGCCACGTAGGCACGGCCGTGGATCTCGCGGTTGCCGACCTTCATGTGGTCGACCCCCTCGGTGATCTCTTCGTAGATCGTCTTCTCGGCGTCGAGGTCGTCGCGCGACTGGTCGACGTAGGCGAGCTGCACGGTTTCGCCGATCTTGATGCTGCCCGCATCGGGCTCTTCGAGACCCATCAGCATCCGGAACAGGGTGGTCTTACCGGCACCGTTGGCGCCGATGATGCCGACGATGCCGGCCGGGGGCAGCGAGAACGACAGGTCGTCGATCAGCAGCTTGTCGCCGAACGCCTTGCGCAGGCCCTCGACCTCGATCACCGTGTCGCCGAGGCGCGGGCCCGGCGGGATCGCGATCTCCAGCTTGTTGCTCGTGTCCTGCTCGGCCTCGGCCTCGGACTGCAGCTTGTCGTAGGCGGCGAGACGGGCCTTGCCCTTGGCCTGGCGAGCCTTCGGCGACATCTTCACCCATTCGAGTTCACGCTGCAGCGTGCGTCGACGGGCGATGTTCGACTTCTCGTTCTGGGCGAGCCGTTCTTCCTTCTGCTCGAGCCACGACGAGTAGTTGCCCTCGAACGGGATGCCCTTGCCGTTGTCGAGTTCGAGGATCCACTGGGCGACGTTGTCGAGGAAGTACCGATCGTGGGTGATCGCGACGACGGTGCCGGCATAGTCCTGCAGGAATCGTTCGAGCCAGAACACCGACTCGGCGTCGAGGTGGTTGGTCGGCTCGTCGAGCAGCAGCAGGTCGGGGCGCGAGAGCAGCAGACGACACAGCGCCACCCGACGCTTCTCACCACCGGACAACTTCGTGACGTCGGCGTCGTCGGGCGGGCAGCGCAGCGCGTCCATGGCGATCTCGACGTTGCGTTCGAGCGACCAGGCGTCGGCCGCGGCGATCTTGTCTTCGAGCAGGGCCTGCTGCTTGCCGATCTTGTCGTAGTCGGCGTCGGGGTCGGCCCACTGCGCCATCACCGCGTTGTACTCGTCGATGATCGACTGCACGGCGGCGACGCCGTCCATCACGTTGCCCTTGACGTCTTTGTCGGGGTCGAGTTCGGGCTCCTGGGACAGGTACCCGACGCTGAACCCGGGAGTCAGGCGGGCGTCGCCGGAGAACCCGTCGTCGAGGCCGGCCATGATCTTGAGCAGGCTCGACTTGCCCGCACCGTTCGACCCGATCACGCCGATCTTGGCGCCCGGATAGAACGACAGCGAGATGTTCTCCAGCACCGTCTTGTCCGGCGGGTAGTGCCGGGCGAGCTTGTAACAGGAGTAGATGAATTCGTGCGCCATGGTGTGGCCGAGGCTAGCGGTGCCCGACCGAGCCTCGTACGTGGGTGGATCAGGGTGCAGGCGCCGGCGAGCCGGAGGTCGCGCTGCGTCGCGGCGACGACCGCACCATCATGGTCGGATGCCTGAACGAGCACCCGCCACCGTCGTCGAGGCGATCGACGACTGGCTCGCGCACCACGACCGCGTCGCCCCCGGCGTGGTCGAGGGGCTGTACCTCGTCGGATCGGTGGCACTCGGGGACTGGACGCAGCGCAGCGACATCGACGTCGTCGCCTTCGTCGCCGACCCGACCGACGTCGACACCGTTGCCGCGCTGGAAGCAGCCCACGAGACGTACCGTTCCGACGGTGACCGGCCGACGGTCGACGGCCCGTTCCTCTCGTGGGCCGACGTGGCGTCGCCTCCGACGTCGGTGCAGCGGGCGTGGACGCTCGACGGCGAGTTCCGGTTCGACGCCGAGTGCTTCGAGATCAACCCGGTCGTCTGGTTCACGCTCGCCGAACACGGCATCGCCGTACGCGGGCCGGCCCCGGGCGAGCTCGGGGTCGCCGTCGACGACGCAGCCCGCCGCGACTGGGTGCGGGCCAACGTCGACACGTACTGGCGCAGCGTGCGCGGTGAGATCGCCGAGATCCTGGCGGCCGACCCCGACCGCGTCGAGTTCGGCGGTGGCACGGTCGAATGGTGTGCGCTCGGCGTCGCCCGCATGTGGTTCACGGCCGAGACCGGCGGCGTGCTCTCCAAGAATGCGGCGGGGGAGTGGGCGGCCGCGCGGCTCCCGCAGCACGCCGATCTGTTCGCGGTGGCGTCCGAGGCCAGGTCGGACGAGGACGGTCGGGTCGTCGGCCGGGCGACGATCGAGCAGCTGGTCGACGCGATGGGGCAGGTGATCTCCTCGGTCGTGTGACGGCCCCGGACGTCAGCGGTAGTACGCCGCGATCCGGTCGCCGCCGATGTCGTGCACGGTGAACGGCATCCCGTAGACCGTTTCGAGCGAGTCGGACGTGATCACCTCGGACGGTGTGCCGTCACACACGACGGCGCCGTCGCGCATCGCGATGATCCGATCGGAATACGCGGACGCGTAGTTGACGTCGTGCAGCACGGTCACGATCGACTTGTCGCGATCGTCGGCGAGTCGCCGCAACAGCTGCATCAGCCCGGTGGCGTGAACCATGTCGAGATTGTTCAGCGGTTCGTCGAGCAGGACGTACCGCGTGTCCTGTGCCAGCACCATCGCGATGTGGGCTCGCTGGCGTTGCCCGCCCGACAGCTCGTGGATCGAACGGTGCGCCAACGGCTCCAGATTGCAGTACGCGATCGCCTCGGAAACCGCCGAGCGACACTCGTCGGTCAGCCGGCCACGGGAGTACGGGAACCGGCCGAACTCGACGAGCTCTCGGACCGAGATGCGAGCCTGGGTGTGGTGCTCCTGACGCAGGACCGAGAGCGTCTTCGCCACCTCGCGGCCGGGCGCGGTGAACAGGTCGACGCCGTCGGCGACGACCGTGCCGGCATCGGGACCGAGCACCCGGCTGACCAGCGACAACAGGGTCGACTTGCCGGCCCCGTTCGGTCCGATGATCGACGTCACCCCCGACCCCGGCAGCAACAGCGACACCTGATCGACGACGCGAGTGCTCTCGTACGACTTGGTGAGTGCATCGATGGTGATCACGATCTGGACTCCCTGATGAGCAGGCCGACGAAGTAGACCCCGCCGACGAGATTGATGATCGACCCGAGCGTGGCGTTGAAGTGCAGCACGTGCTGCAGCACGGCCTGCCCCAGGACGAGTGCGGTCACCGCGATCAACGACGCTGCGGGCAACGTCACGGCGTGACGTTGCATTCGGGTGAGCTGGTACGCCAGGTTGGCCACGAGGAGGCCGAGGAACACGATCGGCCCGACGAGCGCCGTCGACACGGCGACCAGACCGGCGACGATGATCAGCAGCCGCGTCACCGTCGGTCGGTAGTCGACGCCGAGCCCGATCGCGGTGTTGCGGCCCAACGTGAGCACGTCGAGCGTCGGCACCATGCGAACCGCGGCGCCGATGCCGAGCACGAGCAGGATGGTCGCTACCCGCAATGCGCTCGTGTCGATGACGTTGAAGCTCGCGAAGAGCACGGTCATCAGCGAGTCGAACTCGTTCGGGTCCATGACCCGGAACATGAACGACGTCAGCGAGCCGAACAAGGTGCTCGCGATCACGCCCACCAGCACGAGCGTGTAGAGCCCCCTCGACGAGTCGCCGAGCACCCACCGGTAGCCGAGCGTGGCTACGGCGACGAGCATCACGGTGTTCACCCCGAACATGAGGAGCGAGGAGAACTCGGCCACACGCGGTGCGCCCAGTACGAATACGAGCGTCGTCGCGAGCAGCACGTACAGCGCGTCGAAGCCCATGATCGCCGGCGTCAGGATGCGGTTCTCGGTGAGCGTCTGGAACACGACCGTCGACACCGCCACGGCGACGCCGACGACCGCCAATGCGACCAGCTGCTCCAACCGCCGCGGGAGCGCGAAGTCCCAGTGGCCGTCGACGCCCCACGTCAGGAAGAGTGCGATCGAAGCGATCGTCACCGTGACGAGCGCTCCGAACACGACGACGAGTCGACGCGCTCCGACGCTCACAACAGGTGGCGCAGGCATCGTCTCGACGGTCGGCCGGGTCAGCGCGTCGGAGTGCGGCAGGACGTCAGATCGCGGCATAGCGGTTCCCCTTGCGCATGACCAGCGTCAGGAACACCGCCGAGCCGACCACGCCGACGATCGTGCCCATCGTGACCTCGTACGGAAAGATGACGACGCGGCCGAGGATGTCGGACGCGAGCGCGGTCGCGGCCCCGACCAGTGCGGTGACGGGTAGGACCCGTCGCAGGTTGTCGCCGAGGATCATCGTGACGATGTTGGGCACGATCAGGCCGAGGAACGGGATCGACCCGACGGTGACCACGACGACGGCGGTCGCCAGCGCCGCGATGGCGAGTCCGACCGACATCGTGAGGCGATAGTTGACGCCGATGTTGGTCGCGAACGCCTCGCCCATCCCCGCTGCGGTGAATCGGTTCGCGAAGACGTACGCGATCACCGAGGCGCCGCCGGCGAGCCACAGGGTCTCGTATCGTCCGGCGATGATCCCCGAGAAGTCGGCGTTGAACCAGGAGTTCAGTGACTGGGTGAGGTTGTGTCGGTACGCGAAGTAGTCGGCGATCGACCGGTAGACGCTGCCCAGCACGAGGCCCATCAGCGGAACCAGCAGGACGTCCTTGAAGCGGATTCGTTGGATCAGGATCACGAAGATCGCCGTCCCGGCGAGCGAGAACGCGAGCGCCACCAGGATCTTCGTCATCACGGCCGCGCTCCCGAACAGCAGCGTTGCGGTGAGCAGGCCGACGGCGGCGGCGTCGACCGTGCCGGCCGTGCTGGGGGCGACGAACCGGTTGCTGGTCAGATGCTGCATGATCAGGCCGGCCACCGCCATCGCGGAGCCGGCCAG
>CAXAWD010000170.1:0-7381 GCA_963972325.1 uncultured Acidimicrobiaceae bacterium | reverse complement strand
AAAGATTGCACTGATCACGGGCGGCGCACGGGGGCTCGGCGAAGCCACCGGTCGCACGATGGCCAAGGAGGGCGCCACCGTCATCCTGACCGACCTGCTGGACGAGGAGGCCGGGGCGCTCGCCGCGTCGATCAACGACGAGGGTGGCACGGCCGAGTACATCCATCAGGACGTCACCGACGAGGCGCTGTGGGACGAGATCACGTCCGACATCGTCGGCCGCCACGGCCGCATCGACGTCGTCGTCAACAACGCGGGCATCGTGCTCGACGCCAACGTCGAGGACACCACGCTCGACGGCTGGCGCCACGTGAACGCGATCAACAGCGAAGCGGTGTTCCTCGGGACACGCGCCGCCATCAAGGTGATGAAGGACCAGGACCCGAAGGGCGGTTCGATCGTCAACATCTCGTCGGTCGCCGGGCTGGTGGGCATCGAGAACCTCGCCGCGTACAACGCCTCGAAAGGTGCGGTACGCCTGTTCTCCAAGTCGGCAGCGCTGCACGTCGCCAAGGCGGGCTACAACATCCGGGTCAACTCGGTGCACCCCAGCTACACGTGGACGCCCATGGTGCAGCACCTCGGCGACAACACCGGCGACCGCGACGCGTTCTTCGACGCGCTCGGCGAGGCCCATCCGATCGGCCGCCCGGGAGTCCCCATGGACATCGCGTGGGGCGTGCTCTACCTCGCGTCCGACGAGTCGACCTGGGTGACCGGCTCCGAACTCGTCATCGACGGCGGCCTCACGGCCCAGTGATGACGTGCCGTACGTGCCCGGCCCCCGCCCCGGGAATCGACCGACCGTCGGTGCCGTGACCACCTCCCCCGGCTCCCCGCTGACCGTCAAGCAACTCGTGACGTCGGCGTCACAGCGCTTCGCCCGCCGCGTTGCGCTCGTACACGACGGTCGGTCGTACACGTACGGCGAACTCGCCGATCGAGCGAACCAGCTCGGTCATCTGCTCCTCCGGTTGGGCGTCGCGCCGGGGCAACCCGTCGCGATGCTGCTGCCGAACGGGCCCGACTACGTGATCGCCGATCAGGCGATCGCCCGCATCGGCGCGGCACGTGTCGCGCTCACCGAGATGCTGTCGGCCAAGGAGGTGGCGCACTGCCTCCGCGACTGCGGTGCCGCGGTGGCGATCGCCGGATCGAGCATGATCGACGCGGCCGCCGAGTCGGGGTCCGAGGCGCTGCGCACGATCATCACGGTCGACGGGGCGGCACCGAGCGGCGAGTTCTCCATCGGCGTGAGGATCACGCCGATGAACGAGGCGGCAGCGCTCCCGACCACGCCTCCCGACTCTGACCCGGCCGAGGACGACCTCGGTCTGATCATCTACACCGGCGGCACGACCGGACAGCCGAAGGGCGTCATGCACCTGCAGCGTCAACTGGCGCTCAACCTGTGTTCGCACGTCATCGAGATGGGCCTGCAGGACGACGAGCGCCTGCTGTTGATGTCGCCGCTGCCCCACAGCGCCGGATTCCTGTTGCAGGCGGCGTTCCTGCGCGGCGCGACCGTGTTCCTCGAGCACAGGTTCGATCCCGAACTGACCCTGCGACGCATCGCCGACGATCGCGTCACGTACCTGTTCATGGTGCCGACGATGATCTATCGGGTGCTCGATGCAGCGGAGGGACGCGAACTCGATCTGCAGTCGTTGCGAACGATCCTGTACGGCGCGGCGCCGATCACCGCCGACCGGTTGCGCCAGGGACTCGACGTGTTCGGCCCGGTGTTCATGCAGCTGTACGCCCAATCGGAGGCGCCCAACTTCATCACCCGCCTCCGTCGCGAGGACCACACCACCGCCCCTGCCGGGGTGCACCGCCTCGCGAGCTGCGGACAGGCGGTCGCGATGGCCGAGGTCCGGGTCGTCGACGACGATGGTGTCGACGTGCCGGTGGGTGAGATCGGCGAAGTGATCGCGTCGACGCCGTACACGATGGTCGGCTACAACAACCGCCCCGACGCCACCGCGAGCACGCTGCGCGACGGTTGGTTGTTCACCGGCGACATCGGTCGCCTCGACGACGAGGGTTACCTGTATCTCCTCGATCGCAAGAACGACATGGTGATCTCGGGTGGCATGAACGTGTACACCACCGAGGTCGAAGCGGCGATCGCCGACGTCGACGGTGTGCAACAGGTCGCCGTGGTCGGCGTGCCGCACCCCGACTGGGGCGAGGCCGTCGTCGCGTACGTCGTGACCGACGACGACGCCGAGGCCGTGACCGCCAGGGTCATCGACAGGTGCCGGACCGACCTCGCCAAGTACAAGGTGCCCAAGCAGGTCCACGTCGTCGACGAACTCCCGACCACCGTGTTCGGGAAGATCGACAAGAAGGCCCTGCGGGGCATGCCCGTCGACTGAGACCGGTCGGACCATCAGCCGGGGGCCGCGACGCCGTGGGGCGTGTCATCATGTGGCGACATGGACGTGCTCACCGTGACGCGAGGGCGGACCCCGTGCTGAAGTCGTTGGGCGTCACGATCGCCCAGCTGAGCGGGCGGGTCAAGGGTGCCCCGGGCGCGGAGCGGCTCTCGGGCGACGAGCGGGCCCAACTCTCGATCCACCGTGCCGAATGGCGGCGCCGGTTCAAGACCGTGCTGGTGCTCGCCGTCTCGTTCGTGGCCATGGTGGGCCTCTTCTCGACCCTGTTCCACGAACTGATGGACCACGAGGGACGGTCGTACTCCTGGGCCACCAGCATCTACTGGACGCTGACGACGATGACCACGCTCGGGTTCGGCGACATCACGTTCGAGTCCGATCTGGGGCGCATCTTCTCGGTCGTCGTGCTGCTCTCCGGTTCGACGTTCCTGCTCGTCATGTTGCCGTTCGTGTTCATCCAGTTCGTGTTCGTGCCCTGGATGAACGAACGTGACCGGCGGCGTGCGCCGCGGTCCCTGCCGGCCACGGTCGAGGGCCACCTGATCCTCACCACCATGGGCCCGGTCGAGCAGGCGCTCGTCGACCGCGCCGTGCAGGCCAAGGTGCCCTACGTCGTACTCGTCGACGACGTCGACACCGCCGGCCGGCTCCACGACGAGGGTCGGAGGGTGATGGTCGGCGCGCTCGACGATCCCGACACGTACCGCAGCGCGCGTGTCGCCCGGGCGGCGATGGTGGTCGCTACCCGCAACGATCCGACGAACACCAACATCGCGTTCACCGTGCGCGAGATCGCGCCCGACACCGAGATCCTCGCGACCGCCAACTCGCCGGCGTCGGTCGACATCCTCGAGATCGCCGGGGCCGACCACGTCCTCCAGCTCGGTGAGATCCTCGGGTCGGCGATGGCGGCACGCATGCTCGACATCGGTGGGACGAGCCACGTGATCGGTGAGTTCGTCGGGCTGAAAGTGGCCGAGGCGGGTGTCGTCGGCACCGCCATGGTCGACAAGTCGTTGAGTGAACTCTCGCTGCGCGCCCGGCTGGGCGTCGGGATCATCGGCGTCTGGGATCGTGGCGAGTTCTCGATCGCCACCGGAGACACGGTGATGCGGGAGTCGATGATCCTGCTGCTCGCCGCCACCGACGACCAGCTCGCCGCCTTCGACGCCGAATACGCGGTCCACTCACGCGACGCTCGGCACGCCGTGATCATCGGCGGTGGCCGGGTCGGCCGAGCGATCGGCGCTGCCTTCGACCGGGAAGGCGTGTCGTACGCGATCGTCGAGCAGCTCCCCGAGCGCCGTCGACCCGGCGCCCGGTACGTGATCGGTGACGCAGCCGACCGCGCGGTGCTCGAGGAGGCCGGTCTGGACGATGCCGGGGCCGTGCTGATCACGACACATGACGACGACGTGAACGTCTACCTCACGCGCTACTGCCGCGGCCTGCGTCCGGACGTCCGGATCGTGTCCCGGTCGCGGCTCGACCGGAACGTGAGCACGCTGTACCGCGCCGGCGCCGACTCCGTGCTCTCGTACGCCGGCACGGGGTCCGCGGCCATCTGGAACCAGTTCCGCGGTGACGAGACCCTGCTCGTCGCCCAGGGCCTGCACGTGTTCCGCTCCCCGGTGCCGAGGGAACTCGCCGGCAAGACGCTGGCCGAGGCCCACGTGTACCGGCGCACCCACTGCAACGTCGTCGCGATCGACCACGGCGACCGGGTGGAGGCCAACCCCGACGCCCATTGGCCGCTCCCCGCCGACGGCGAACTCGTCCTGGTGGGCACCGATGTCGCCGAGTCCAGCTTCACCGATCAGTTCGCCACCGAGCGACGGTGGGTCCGGCGGCGCCGACCGCTGCCCTGAGGCGCCGCCGTCCCGATCGGCGACCGCTGCACGTTGCCGTTGGGTCGACGTCCGAGGTCGACTCGGCCGCTGGGGTCGGGACGCGACGGAGCGGCCGGACGCCGTGCGCCCGGCCGCTCACCGTCCCACTCCCTAGTGGGAGATCGCGTCGAGCACGTCGAGGCGGCCGGCCCGGCGGGCCGGGAGCCACGCCGCGACCACGCCGGCGAGGCCGGCGACGATCATCAGCGTCAGGATGCTGCCGACCGGCACGGCGGTCGACGCCGCGAACGACGACGGCAGCGCGGTCGTCAGCGCCCAGCCGAAGAAGATCCCGAGACCGACCCCGAGCACGGCGCCGAAGGTGGCGACCAACGCCGCCTCGAACCGCACCATGCGGCGCAGCTGACGCCGGGTCATCCCGACCGCACGAACCAGCCCGAGTTCACGGGTCCGCTCGAACACCGACAGCGCCAGCGTGTTGGCGATGCCGATCAGGGCGATGATCACGGCGAGGGCGACCATCACGTTGACGATCGCCAACGACTCGTCGACCGAACCCTGGATCCGCTTGCGGAACTCGTCGGCGGTCTCGACGTCGGCAGCCGGGAGTTCGTCACCCAATGCCGCCACCAGCGCGGCCACCTCGGCCGCCGGGGCGTCGTCGACCAGGGCGACGGCGACCCAGGAGGCGGTCGGTGCAACCCCGGCGTCGACGAGCGCGCTGCGGTCGATGAGGTAGTCCTCCCCGAGGATCGCCTGGTCGTCGAACAGGCCGACGATCGTGGTCTCGACGGTGGCACCGTTGGAGAACTCGGTGGTGACCGTGTCACCGATCGCGAGGCCCAGCTCGGTGGCCTCGTCGGTCGACACGACGACCGGGTGGGTCACGTCGGTGATGAACGAGCCGTCCTGCACCGAGAGGTCGATCAACCGGTCGATCTGGTCGAACTCGAAGCCGGCCACGTCGGTGACGACGTCGTCGACCTTCGCCTCGAGATGGGTGAACCCGGTTGCCGCGGCCACCAGCTCCTCGGAGCGGATGTCGGCGGCCAGATCGGCCGAGAAGTCGGTGTCGAGCAGTTGGTCGGTGACGATGTAGTCGGCGACGGCGCTCTGCTCGACGGTCGTGCCGATCGTCGCCTTGACCGACTCGCCGGCGACGAGCGCCGCCGACACGAGGGACAGACCGATCATCAGCGCGGCCGCCGTGGTGGCGGTCCGGCGCGGGTTGCGAGCAGCGTTCTGCTGAGCGAGGCGACCGACGACGCCGGCGATCATGCGCATGGGCCAGCCGAGCACCGACGTCACGGCCTTCACCACCAGCGGGCTGAGCAGCGTCACGCCGAGGAACATCGCGACCGCTCCACCGGCGATACCGGCCACGGTCGCAGCCGTCGAGCCGGCGCCCGACAGACCGATCGCTCCGGCGACAAGACCGACGCCGATCAGACCGGAGCCCGAGATCTTCCGGGTCCGGGAACCGGGCGTGCCGGCATCGTCGCCACCCGTCAGGGCGGTGATCGGTGCCACGGTTGCCGCCCGGCGCGCCGGCCCGATCGCGGCGAGCATCGTGACGCCCATGCCGATCAGGATCGCCACGACGAGCGTCCGGGTGGCGAAGATCAACGGGTAGTCGGGCAGGTCGGCACCCATCGCGCCGAACATCGCCTCGAGACCCTTGGCGACGAGCACGCCGCCGCCGATGCCGCCGACCGATGCGAGCGCACCGACCACGAAGGCCTCGCCGAGCACCGACCGCCTGATCTGGGCCGGGTCCGCGCCGACGGTCCGCAGCAGCGCGAGCTCGCGGGTCCGCTGGCTCAGCACGATCGCGAACGTGTTGTAGATGATGAACGTCGACACGAACAGCGACACGAGCCCGAAGCCGAGGAGGAAGTTGCTGAACAGATCGATCTCGTTCGTGTACTCCTCGGTCGCCTCGGCCAGCACGGTGGTGCGGTCGGCGACGTCGATGTTCGGGACGTCGGCAACCGCACCGGCGATCGCGGTCTGCACCGTGGCGAGGTCGGCGTCGACGGCGACAGCGACCTCGACGCGGCTGACCCCGTCGACACCGAACAGCTCGATCGCATCGGCGGTGTTCATGTGCATGAGCACGGCGCCGAGCGTCGCGTTGTCGGCACCGAACGACGTCGTGCCCGACAGCGTCAGATCGACGCGCCCGTCGGGGACGAGCACCTCGTAGCTCCGGCCGATCTCGAAGCCGTGCGTGTCGGCGGCATCGACATCCATCGTGAACTGTCCGACGGCGGGTGCCGCTCCGTCGACGAGCGTGAACGAGCTCAGCTCGTCGTTGTCGGCCCAGTTGAACGCCATCTGGGGCTGACCGTTCAGCGGGAGGGGTTCGCCGTCGGCACGGAGCGGACGCACCGCATTGTCGTCGGCCTCGATGACCGGGACGGCGTCGGCGACACCGTCGACGCCGGCGACCCGGTCGACGATCGACATCGGCAGGTCGGCCGGTTCGCCGAACTCGGCGACGGTGCGGACCTCGAGGTCGACGCCGGCGGTCGCTTCCTCGGTGACCTTCGAGAAGCTGGAACGGAGGCCGTCGCCGAGCACGAAGGCCGACACGACGAAGCTGACGGCGAGCATCACCCCGAAGGTGGTGAGTGCGAAGCGAACCTTGTTCGCCAGGAGGTTCTTGATGGTGAGTCGAAACATGGTGTTGGTCCAATCCAGATGCCCTGCGCAGGGTCAGTTCGTGAAGCGACGCATGCGATCGAGCACGGCGTCGGCGGTCGGGTTCGGGAGTTCGTCGGTGATGCGACCGTCGGCGAGGAACACCACCCGGTCCGCGTAGCTCGCGGCCACCGGGTCGTGGGTGACCATCACGATCGTCTGGCCGAGTTCGCGCACGGCGTGACGCATGAACGCCAGGATCTCCTGGCCGGTCGTGCTGTCGAGGTTGCCGGTCGGCTCGTCGGCGAAGATGATCTGCGGCCGCGAAGCGAGCGCCCGGGCGACGGCGACACGCTGCTGCTGGCCGCCGGACAGTTCGTTCGGACGATGCCCGAGCCGGTGGGCGAGGCCGACGGTCTCGACGACGTGGTCGACCCAGTCACGGTCGGGGGTGACGCCGGCCAGGTCCATCGGCAGCGTGATGTT
>CAXAWD010000169.1:0-7390 GCA_963972325.1 uncultured Acidimicrobiaceae bacterium | reverse complement strand
GCCCGACGACCGCGGCGTGCACGAAGCGGATCAGCGCCCGGGCGTACGGCTCCATCGAACCGCTGACGTCGAGCAGCAGCACGAGTCGGCGGTTGCGGGTGCCGGTCTGCAGGTAGTGCCGCCGCATCGGCTCACCGCCGGAACGGATCGCGGCCCGCACGGTGCGGCGCAGGTCGTGCCGGTCGGTGCGACCCTTGGCGGCGGAGAGCCGGAGCGAGCGACGGGGGGAGCCGACCAGCCGGAGACGCGCCATCAACAGCTGCGCCTCGTGGAGTTCGGCGGGCGTGTACTCGGCGAAGTCCTTCTGTCGCAGCACCTCGGTGGCGCTGAACCGCGGTTCGATCACCGGGTCATCGGCCTCCTCGGCGTCGCCCGGGCCGTCGTCGTCGAGACTGTCGTCGTCGATCGCGAGCGTGACGCTCAGCGGTTCGTCGTCGACCTGTTCGAGTTCGCCGGCTCGGGCATGCTCCCAGAACACCGCGAAGGCGCGGTCGTACACCTCGTGGTCCTCCGGGCGTCTGACGAGCGTGGCGCGCCCGGCCCAATAGGTCGACTCCCGGTCGTCGAGGCCGGTACGGGTCAGCGCCTCGGTGAACGCGATCGTCGACGACGTGGGTACCGCGAGGCCTGCGCCGCGCAGCACGCGGCTGAAGGCGACGGCGATCTCCCCGGCGTCGCGCGTGGTGGTCACCGGCTGCGCTCGGCCGCCTGTTGGATGAGCGCAGCCAGACCGTGCTGCTCGACCCGATGGTGGTCTTCGCGGTACTTGAGCACGGTGCCCAGCGTGGTGGCGACGCTGTGCTCGTCGAGCGTGCTGACGCCGAGCTTGCCGAGCGCCGCTGCCCAGTCGATCGTCTCGGCGACCCCCGGCGGCTTGTAGAGGTTGAGGTCGCGCATGGCTTCGACCGCAGCGGCGACCTCGCGGGCGAGCGCCTCGGTGCAGCCCGGCACCCGCAGCCGCACGATCGCGACTTCGCGCTCGAAACCGGGGTGCTCGACCCAGTGGTAGAGGCAGCGACGCTTGAGCGCGTCGTGCACGTCGCGCGTGCGGTTGGACGTGAGCACGACGAGCGGCGCGGCTGACGCTCGGAACACACCGAGTTCGGGCACCGTGATCTGGAAGTCGGAGAGCACCTCCAGGAGGTACGCCTCGAACTCGTCGTCGGCGCGGTCGACCTCGTCGATCAGCAGGACGGGTGGTGGCCCGTCACCGTGGGCGATCGCCCGGAGCAGCGCTCGCTTGATCAGAAAGCGCTCTTGGTAGAGGTCGGCCTCGACCGCATCGGAGGATCGGCCGACCGTCTCGCCCGTCGCCTCGGCCGCCCGCAAGTGGAGGAGTTGGCGGGCGTAGTCCCAGTCGTACACCGCTTGGGCTGCGTCGATGCCCTCGTAGCACTGCAACCGGATCAGTTCGCCGCCGGTCCACGCCGACAGCACCTTCGCCAGTTCGGTCTTGCCGACGCCGGCCTCTCCCTCGAGGAGCAGCGGCCGGCGCAGCTCGACCGCCAGGAACACCGCGGTCGCCAACCCGTCGTCGGGGAGGTAGCCGTGGTGTGTGAGTGCGGCGCTGACGTCGGCGGGGGTCACGGTGCGAACCTACCCGTTGTCGGACATCGAACCAGAGGTCGCCGGGCTCGGGTGAGCCGACGGTTCAGCCGGCGGCTTCGGCGAGCGCCCGCTTGACGAGGACGCGGGCCAGGTGTTGGCGATACTCGACGCTGGCGTTGATGTCGGCCTGCGGATCGGCCTGGGCATTGGCCTGCTCGGCAGCGTCGTCGATCGACGCACCGCCGGCGAGTGCCTCCGACACGCTCGTGGCGAGGATCGGGACCGAACCCATGTTGACGAGGCCGACGCCCGAACCGGCGCTGCCGCTCCAGGCGGCCACCCCGACGATCGCCCAGTCCTGGGCGCGGCGGTTGAACTTCTGGAAGCTCCATCCGGCACCGTTCATCTTCGGCACGCGGATCTCGGTGAGCATCTCGTCGGGTGCGAGGGCCGAGGTGAGGAACCCCTCGTAGAAGTCGGACGCCGCGATCTCGCGGGTGCCGTTGGGGCCCTGGGCGACGTAGGTGGCGCCGAGCGCCAACGTCGTGGCGGGCAGGTCGGAGGCGGGATCGGCGTGGGCGATCGTGCCGCCGAGCGTGCCGCGGTGCCGCACCTGCGGGTCGCCGACGTGGCTCGCGGCGTGTGCCAGCAGCGGCACGTGCTGCTGCAGCAGGTCGCTGTTCTCGATGTCCATGTGGCGGGTCAGGGCACCGATCGCGATGTGGTCGCCCGCGTCGTCGATGTACGACAGGTCGGTGACCCGACCGATGTCGACGAGTACGGTCGGCTGGGCGAGCCGCAGCTTCATGAGCGGCAGCAGGCTGTGGCCGCCGGCGAGGAACTTGGCGTCCTCGCCGTGCTCGCCGATCAGGCTGATGGCTTCTTCGGCCGAACCGGCCCGGACGAAGTCGAATGCGGCGGGGATCACTGGGCACCTCCGGCAGCGGCGAGGACGGACTGGACGATGTTGTGGTACCCGGTGCACCGGCAGAGGTTGCCCTCGAGCCCGATCCGGACCTCGTGCTCGGTGGGGTTCGGGTTCTCCTTGAGGAGGCTCGTGGCGGCCATCACCATGCCGGGCGTGCAGTAGCCGCACTGGAGGCCGTGGTTGTCCTGGAACGCCTGCTGCATCGGGTGCAGCGTGCCGTCCTCGGCAGCGAGCCCTTCGATCGTGGTGATCTCCTGGCCGTCGGCCTGGGCGGCGAGGATCGTGCAACTCTTCACGGCCTCGCCGTTCAGGTGCAGGCTGCACGCGCCGCACGACGACGTGTCGCAGCCGATGTTGGTGCCGGTCAGCCCGACGTGTTCGCGGATGTACTGCACGAGCAGGGTGCGCGGTTCGACGTCTGCGGTGTGCACGACCCCGTTGACGGTGACGCTGATCTCCACTGTGACTCCCCTCGGTCTGAGACGTGGATGGATACCGATGCAGAAACTAGCCGCCTTCCTGCCGCGGTCGTGCATCGAAGCGGCGTGGCCCCCTCAGGCTCCCCGGAGGAACCGCTGCAGGAGTCGCTGGTGGTCGGCCTCGAAGCCGTCGTACGTCGTGCGCACGCCATCGACCGGCCAATCCTCCGGGGTGAGTTCGCCGGGAAGCAGGGGTTCGTGCCGGAGGAAGCGGACCACCGCCGCCGACGTCGTGAACAGCGTCGGGATCGATGCGGGATCGGTCCAGTCGCGATCGCGCCGGCGCTCGTGCATCTCGTCGAGCAGGCGGTGGGCCTCGGCGGCGATGCCGGGGAGGTCCCAGACGCGGCCTGCGAGATCGCCCGGCGTGGTGCCGGTGATCGGCCCGGTCGTGACGAGCCAGTCGGTCTCGGCGGGGGGTGCGCCGGGGGTGGCGGGGCGGGGCCAGGTGGCGGGTCGCAGTTCGCCGAAGCGGTGATTGGCCATGATCGACCGGAACCGGCGCCGGTCGGCGAGGTCGCGCTGATCGTCGACGGTCACGATCGTGTGCCAGCGGCCGTCCCAGTCGCCCGTCGGCGCGTGGCGGCCCGCGTCCTGCGCCCCCTGTCGCTCGACGTGGCGGCCGGCGAGCCGATACCGACCGCCCAGTGCCTCGATGTCGCCGGATGCGACCAGCCGTGAGAGCGCGGTGCGCATCGTGCCGGCGGGGACGTCGAACAGTTCGGCGACCGCCGCGAACGCCCGTGCGGGCAGTTCCGGCGGGTGGGTGCCGAGCAGGATCGACAGGGCGATCGATCGGGCGTTCAGCGGCCGGAGCGCTCCGGTGGTCGGCCCCGACGACGTGTTACGCAACTTGCTCATGACGATCGTTGAATGTAACATGCGGTCATGGTCACGCCGTCGACCGACACCTCGCCCACCACCTCGACCGCCACGCTGGTGCCGTCGGATCTTCCCGACGTGCTGCCCACCGAACGCCTCAACGAGCGCGCCAAGCCCAACCGTGAGCTGCGCGATCGACTCCGTCGTATCCCGAACCTGCGCAACGCCGTCGCGGTCGCGGCCACGCTGCTGCAGTCGTTCGGCGTCGTCATCGCCGCCGCGGTGCTGAACACGTGGTGGTCGTACCTGCTCGCGTTCGTGCTCATGGCGCGCGGTCACGTCTGTCTGAACATCCTCGGGCACGAGGCAGCCCACCGCCTCCTGTTCAGCAATCGCCGGGCCAACGACTGGGTGGGTCGATTCCTCGCCTACTCGTCCTACCAGGCGATGCTCGCCTACCGACGGGCGCACTTCGCCCACCACCGAGACGAGATGGGCCCCGACGAACCCGACGCTGCGCTGTACGCGGGTTATCCGATCCCGGCCGACTCGTGGCATCGCAAGTTGCGGCGCGACGCGTTCGGCATCAGCGCGTACAAGAACTTCCGGGTGCTGTTCGGTGCCATCCGCAAACGTCGGTCGGAGGCGCTGCAGATCGCGGCGATGCACGCGGTGATGATCGGCGCCTCGATCGTGTTCATGCGCCCGTTCGCCTACATCGTGTGGATCCTGTCGTGGTCGACCCTCTGGCGCGTGTCCAACCGGCTGCGTTCGATCGCCGAACACGGCGGAATGATCCGCTCGAAGGATCGGCGCGAGACCACCCACGTCATCCGTCAATCACGGCTCGCCCGCTACTGGATGGGGCCGTACCACACCGGCTGGCACCCGGCGCATCACGTCGAAATGGGCGTGCCGTGGCGCAACCTGCCGGTGCTCCACGACGAACTCGTGCGCAGCGGCTGGGTCACACCCGACATCGAGTACCCGTCGTACCGGGCGTTCTGGCGGGCCGCGTCCAGCGGCCAAGGGCGCAGCGACCGCGCCGACGGCGTCAGTTTCCTCGCCTTCGACGGGTGATGCCGGCAGAACCGCTTCACTCGACGTCGGTCTCGTTCGGGTACATCACCGGGTCGAGTCCACCGCCTTCGAGCCGACTGAGCCGTCCCTCCTCATAGGCGACTTCGATCGCCTTCGCCTTGGTGCGGGCGACGTGCTCGCCGATCCGGCCGGAGCGGGCCGCGTCGGACAGCGCCTCCTTCTGCACCGACGCGAGGCGGCGCGCGACGCGAGCGACCTGCCGGCGCCGCACCGCGTCGGCATCGGCGGTGAGCGCGGCCAGTTGTTCCTCGGCGGCCTGATTGCGGGCGTCGATGTCGCGTCGCAGGTCGTCGAACAGCGCCGGCACGACCTCGCCGGTTGCTCGCATCGCCTCGAGTTCGTGGCGCGCCGACCGCATCGCGACCGTTTCGGCGAGCAGTTCTTCGTAGTGGGTGATCTCGTCGGACTTCGACGTGAGGCCGAGCCGGTCGAGCACCGGCTTGTAGGTGAGACCCTGCACGATCAACGAGAACATCACCACCGAGAACACGACGGTCACCGCGTTGATCTCGGCGAACACCGGGTCGTCGAGCCCGAGCACCAGCGCCACCGGGATCGAGCCGCGCAACCCACCCCAGAACACCGCCGTCTGCCACGACACGGGGACGGGCGCGGCCTTGGAGCGCCGGAAGATCTGCAGCAGGCCGTAGGAGATGACGGCCCGCCCCACGAGGACGGCGACGATCGCCGACACGGTGGCGACGAGCGTGCGGCCGCGGAGTTGACCGATGTCGAACGCGAGGCCCATGAGGAGGAACAACGCCGAGTTCGCCATGAACGTCAGGACCTCCCAGAAGTCGAGCAGCGCGACCCGAGACGATGCCGACATCGCCATGCGGGTGCCGTAGTTGCCGATCAGCAGGCCGGCGACCACGACAGCGATGACGCCGGAGCCGTGGAGGCGGTCCGCGATCAGGTAGGCGCCGTAGGCGGTGACCAGCGACAACATGATCTCGACGAGATGGTCGTCGAGGGCGCTCATCAGCCGATGTGCACCGAACCCGACGAGCAGACCGACGGCGGTGCCCACCACGACCTCGGTGCCGAACTCGACGACCGCGTCCTGGAACGTGACCGTCTCCTCGCCGAACGCGACCTCGACCGCGATCAGGTACAGCACGATCGCGAGCGCGTCGTTGAAGATCGACTCACCCTCCATCAGGGTCCGCAGACCGGTGCCGACTCCGTGCTCCTTGAAGATCGCGAGCACGCTGACGGGGTCGGTGGCCGCGAGCATGACGGCCAGGACGACGGCCAGTTCGAGCGACATGCCCGGCACCCACGTGAGCGCCGCGGCGATGACGCCCGCCGAGATCGCCGTGCCGACGAAGGCGAGCATGCCGACCTGATGCCAGCGCAGCACCAGGTCGTCGAGATCCATGTTGATCGCGCCCTCGAACAGCAACGGCGGCAGGAACACGAGCAGGATCAGTTCGTCGGTGAGCCCGATCGACTGGAACACCCCGAACAGGCTGAGCACCAGCCCCACCAGCACGAGGGCCACGGTGTACGGCAACCGGAGGCGGCTCACCGCGATGCCGACGAGGGCGGCGACCAGCAAAACGCCGACGACCAGGGTTTCGGTGACTTCGATCTCGCTGCTCTCGGCGGCGAGGAGAACGGCGGACATGGTGACGACTGTACGGGGTCGCCAGGCGTGAGCTCAGCCGAGCAGCTCGACGACGTCCTTGACGACGAGGTAGATCAGGAAGCCGATGACCGTGGTGCCGAGCACGGTGTAGTGCCAGCGCTTGGAGTGATCGGCCCGCCAGAAGCGGCGGATGCTCATGGTGATCGCCCCGATGGCGGCGATGCTGATCGGCAGACCGATCCACGGCCCGACGCCGCTCGCGACGCCGATCGCAGGCAGCACGAACGGGAACACGATGTACATGAGCAGGCATCGAACGGTGGCGACCAGGATCGAGGTCTGGAACGCCTTCTGGGCGTCGGCGGCGCTGGCCTGCGGGCCGTCGACCGGGAGGCGCAGGAGGCGGCGCATGAACCGGTCCGCGTCGGAGCGGGGTGCGCCGAGCGGCGGCGGGTCGCAGAGCGTGTATTCCTCGGGGGTGCCGGCGCCCTGTGCGTCGATCGGTTGCGTCGTCATCAGTAGCGCAAACGGTACGGCTGCATCACGAGGTCCGCAACTTCGGCGGGGGAGTCGGCGAGCGCCACGGCACCGGCACCGAGCAGCTCCTCCGGTGTGCCGTACCCCCAGTTGACACCGATGCACACGATGCCGTGATGCATGGCCCCATGGACGTCGTGGTCACGGTCGCCGACCATGATCACGTGATCGGCGAGATCGGGGTCGGCGTGGATTTCGAGGCTGCGCAGCGCATGCTCGATCACCTGGGCCTTCGTGCGCCGATCAGACGTCAGCGAGGCACCGGCGCGGACGTCGAACCGGTCGCTGATCTCGAAGTAGTCGAGGATCGGGTGCGCCGTCTGCTCGGGCTTCGCGGTGGCGATCGACAGGGACAGACCGCGGGCGGCGAGTTCGTCGAGCATG
>CAXAWD010000168.1:0-7398 GCA_963972325.1 uncultured Acidimicrobiaceae bacterium | reverse complement strand
GCTCGAACAGATGGCGCGTCGCATGGCGGCGATGCAGGCGATGCTCAACTCGATGACGCCCGAGCAGCGGGCGCAGCTGCAGCAGCTCTCCGACCAACTGATGGAGGACATGGACCTCCAGTGGCAGATGCAGCAGCTCGGCTCGAACCTGCAGCAGATGTTCCCACAGATGAATTGGGGGCAGTCCTACGACTTCGAGGGCGACGATCCGATGGGCATGTCGCAGGCGATGCAGGCAATGGCCGACCTCGGCGATCTCGACCAGCTCGAACACCTCCTGCAGAACGCCACCAATCCCGGCGCGCTGGCCGAAGCCGACCTCGACCGGGTGCGCGACCTGCTCGGTGACGACGCCGCGAAGTCACTCGAGCGGCTCAGCGAGCTCACCAGGATGCTCGAGGAGTCCGGGTTGATCGAGAACAAGGAGGGGCGGCTCGAGCTCACGCCCCGCGGCCTGCGGGCGATCGGCTCGAACGCCCTGCGCGACCTGTTCACGAGTCTGAGCAAGGAGCACGTCGGGCAGCATCAGATCCACCAGTTCGGCCAGGGCCACGAGCGCACGTACCAGACCAAGCCGTACGAGTTCGGCGATCCGTTCCAGCTCGATCTGCACCGCACGATCCGCAACGCGCTGCGTCGCTCGGGCCACGGCACACCGGTCGAGCTCCGGCCCGACGATTTCGAGATCGAGCGCACCGAACACCTCACACGATCGTCGACGGTGCTGATGCTCGACCTCTCCATGTCGATGCCGATGCGCGACAACTTCCTGCCGGCCAAGAAGGTCGCGATGGCGTTGCACCATCTGATCTCCACCCAATTCCCGCGTGACTACATCGGGCTCGTCGGGTTCAGTGAGACGGCCCGGATCATCACGGCCGACCAGTTGCCCGAGGTGTCGTGGGACTTCGTGTACGGCACCAACATGCACCACGGGTTCACGCTCGCCCGCCAGTTGCTCGCCAAGCAGACCGGCAGCAAGCAGATCATCATGATCACCGACGGCGAACCGACCGCCCACATCACGCCGCACGGCGACGTGTACTTCAACTATCCGCCGGTCCGTGAGACCGTCGAGGCCACGTTGCGTGAGGTCGTGCGCTGCACGCGCGATCAGATTCGGATCAACACCTTCGTGCTCGACGCCACGAGTGCGCTGACGGCGTTCATCGAACAGATGACACAGCTCAACGGGGGGCGGGCGTTCTACACGACCAACGAGGCCCTCGGCGACTACGTGCTGGTCGATTTCCTGGAGCATCGTCGCCGGATGACACACCGCCGCGCCGGCTGACGTCGCGCGCAATCGACCGCGCTGGGTGGGTTTCCAGCGGGCCGCTGAGGCCGGCTCCGACAACCGCGCGACAACCCAGGTCACGAACTCGCGAAATGCACCCTTGCGGGAAGGCGGTATGGTATGCGAGAATCACATCGTTGTAACTACACCGTCGTCTCGATCGACGCGGCGGTCAATCGAACGTGCCCATCTCAACATGTGGGCAAGCGGGAACCATGGCAGGGGGTCCCAAACCATGACCAATACGACCAACGGCACCAGCCCCGGCGCGATCGCCGAGGACATGCTCCATCCGCGCGAACTCGAGGAGAACTGGCAAGACGACGCCAACTGTCTCGGCGTCGACCCCGATCTCTTCTTCCCCGAGCGTGGTGCGTCCACCCGCGAGGCCAAAGAGGTCTGCCGCGGCTGCGTCGTGCGTGGGCAGTGCCTGGAGTTCGCCCTGCAGAACGGCGAGAAGTTCGGCATCTGGGGTGGCTTGTCCGAACGTGAACGTCGTCGTATCCGCCGGCAGCGGGCGCAGGCCGCGCGCAGCATCATCGGCGCCTGAGGGTAGGCTGACGACATGCCTAGTGGTTCCGAATGGATCATCGTCCTCGTCATCGTGCTGCTCGTGTTCGGTGGCTCGCAGCTCCCGAAGCTGGCCAAGAACCTCGGCAAGGCCCAGAAGGAGTTCAAGGACGGTCTGTCCGAGGGGCTCGACGAGAACAAGGACGCCGACAAGGAGGCGTGACCGACGGAGGCACGACCGCCTCCTCGACACCCCGCCGACCGAACGTCAACGGCCGAGCACCCGATGGGTGCCCGGCCGTTTTTTCGCGTCTGCGATGGGTGTCGATCAGTTGGCGTGGGCCTCGGCGGCGAGACGCCGGCGCTTCAGGATGCGGCGGCGCTCACGTTCGCTGCACCCACCCCACACGCCGTGCTCGATGCGATGTTCGAGGGCGTGCTCCAGGCAGGTGTCGATGACGGGGCATCCGGCGCAGATCTTGCGGGCCTTGTCGACGCCGACGCCGTCGCTCGGGAAGAAGGTGGCGGGCGGGTACATCCGACAGGAGCCGTCGGCCATCCATGCGGTCGCCGAGTCGGGATCGGGGAGTGGGCTCGTGTTCATGGACTTGCCTCCTGGGGTGTGACGATCGGCGGTGGCCGACGCAATGGTGATGTGTGCCCCGAACCTTCTTCGGTGCCGGTCGTCGAGTGGATTACCCTTCTTGACGTTCCGGCACACTTCTTGGTTCCCGCTTGACGGTGCACTGTAACAGAACTGTAAAGATTCGTCCACGCCGGCCGGGCAGTTCCGTCGGTGTTCATCGGTTCGTCATCTGCAGGTCGCACGAGCACGCCCGGGCGTCCTGGTCCGACCGATACACTCTCGGCCATGACCGACGTCGTCGAAGAAGCAGCACCGCGAGCCCACGCCCGCATCGCCTACCTCGGTCCGGTGTCTCCGCACTGGGAGGTCTACGGCGACTGGGGTGAGCGCCAGGTCCTCGACGAGTTCCGGGCCCGGGCCCTCGCCCGCCTCGTCCTGCTCCCGCGCGACGACCCGCAGTTCCGCCGCAACAAGGAGCGCATCAACCGTGATGCCGAGCGTGAGCTGATCTCGCTCGAGTGGGAACTCGGGTTGCCCGAAGACGAAGAGGCGTGACCTCGGGGCGTCGATGACGGAGCCGACCGCTGCGCCGTCCGGCGCACCTCCCGCTCCCGAACACCGGGTGCTCAACCGTGAGCTGAGCTGGCTCGATTTCAACGAACGGGTCCTCGAACTCGCGGCCGAACCGGGGATCCCACTCCTCGAACGGGCGAAGTTCTGCGCGATCTTCGCGACCAACCTCGACGAGTTCTTCCAGGTTCGTGTCGCAGCGCTGCGCGATCAGGTCGCCGCCGGTATCGACGACCGCACGTGGGACGGCCGCACACCACTCGAACAGTTGGTCGAGGTCTCGGCCAAGGTGCCCGAGATGCTGGCTCGGCAGGAGGACATCTTCGTCGACCAGCTCGTGCCGGCCTTCCGCGCCGAAGGCATCGAGATCGTCTCGTGGGACGACCTCGGCGCCGCCGACCGCGAGGCGATGCGGGTGTTCTACGAACAGAGGATCTTCCCGGTCCTGACACAACTCGCCGTCGACCCGGGCCACCCGTTCCCGTACATCTCCGACCTCGCGCTCAGCCTGGCCGCCCACGTGGCCGACCCCGTCACCGCCGAACGGCGCTTCGTGCGGCTGAAGGTTCCCAACGTGTTCCCGCGGCTGATCCCGCTCGGCGACGGCAGGTTCGTGCCCGCCGAAGAGGTCATCGGCGCGTACCTCCACACGCTGTTCGCCGGCATGGTCGTCGAGGAGTGGGCGGTGTTCCGGGTCACCCGCAACGCCGACCTGACGCTGGAAGAAGACGAGGCCGACGATCTACTCGAAGCCGTCGAGCTCGAACTCCGCAAGCGGCGCTTCAACAAGGCGATCCGCCTCGAGGTCGACGGTCGCATCGGCGACGAACTGCTCGAACTCCTGATCCGTGAGCTCGAACTCGACCCACGCAACGTGTCGCGCCACCGGGCGATGCTCGATCTCAGCTGCCTGTGGCAGTTGCACTCGCTCGATCGTCCCGAACTGAAAGACCGTGCGTGGCCGCCGGTCACCGCCGGCCGGCTCTTCCTCGCCGAGGGCACCGATCGTCCGATCTTCTCCGTGATGCGCGACCGTGCCGTGCTGGTGCATCACCCGTACGAGAGCTTCTCCAGCAGTGTCGAGACGTTCCTCGAGCAGGCGGCCGACGACCCCCGCGTGCAGTCGATCAAGATGACGCTGTACCGAGCCGGCGGCGACAGCAACATGATCCACAGCCTGATCCGTGCCGCCGAACGCGGCAAGCAGGTGGCGGTCCTGGTCGAGCTCAAGGCTCGATTCGACGAAGCCAACAACGTCCAGTGGGCCAAGCAGCTCGAACGGGCCGGCGTGCACGTGGTGTACGGCATGGTCGGCCTCAAGACGCACTCGAAGGTGATCCTCGTCGTCCGCGACGACGGCGACCAGTTGCGCCGGTACTGCCACATCGGTACCGGCAACTACAACTCGAAGACCGCACGGCTCTACGAAGACCTCGGGTTCCTCACCTGTGACAACGAGATCGGCGCCGACGTCACCCAACTGTTCAACCACCTCACCGGCTACAGCCGAAGTGAGGAGTACCGGACGCTCCTCGTCGCCCCGCGCGACCTCAAGCGTCAGCTGATCGACCTGATCGAACACGAGGCGTCGTTCGGCTCCGAGGGGCGCATCACGCTCAAGTGCAACTCGGTTGCCGACATCGCGGTGATCGAGGCGCTGTACGCAGCGAGCGGTGCCGGCGTGCAGATCGACGGCGTCGTCCGTGGCATCTGCACGATGCGAGCGGGCGTGCCCGGTCTGTCCGAGAACATCCGGGTGCGGAGCGTGCTGGGGCGCTACCTCGAACACAGCCGCATCTACCGCTTCGCCCACGGCGACGTCGACGACGGCCCGATGTACCTGATCGGCTCGGCCGACCTGATGCCGCGCAACCTCGATCGTCGTGTCGAGGTGCTGGTGCCGATCGACCACCCCAAACATCGTGAGTGGCTCGACCAGGTGTTCGAGTTCGATCTCGCCGACGACATCGTCCGCTGGGAGCTCCAGCCCGACGACAGCTGGGTTCGCTGCGGCGACCCCGACGTGTTCGAGCCCGACGCCCAGGAACGGATGTACCGCTGGGCAGTCGATCGGCAGCACCAGAGCCGCCGCTGACGCCCCCGAGTGTTCATCTCGGCGTTCATCTGATCGTGCATCCGCTCACGAACGGATCGTGGTCGGACCGTCTGATGAACGGCGGGTGAAGAACTCCTGGTCAGAGCGCCCTGCCGACCGGTGATGTGTTCAGTCAGCGTTCACCTCGGTGGCCGGGAGCCGTTCATCTTCCACTCGTAGCGTCGCAGTCGTGAGGTCATGGGATCTCGCGATTCGTGAACATCTGATTGGAGTGACAACGTGAAGTTTTCTTCGAAACGCTTCCTCGCCGGTGCGATGGCAGCGTCACTCGTTCTCGCCGCATGTGGCGGCGACGACGATGCGGCTGATGAGCCGACCGGTGATGAGGCAACCGACGATGCTGCCGACACCGGTGATGACATGACCGACGAGCCTGCGGGCGATCTGTCGGGTGAGATCGTGATTTCTGGTTCGTCGACGGTGGAGCCGGTGTCGGTTCGGACGCAGGAGTTGTTCAACGAGGTGTATCCGGATGTGAACATCTCGGTGGATGGTCCGGGTACCGGTGACGGGTTCGCGCTGTTCTGCACGGGTGAGACCGACATCTCGGATGCATCTCGTGCGATCAAGGATTCCGAGGCGGAGACGTGTGCGGAGAACGGCATCGAGTTCACCGAGTTGCAGGTCGGTATCGACGGCATCGGTGTGATGACGCACACCGGGAACGCGATCGATTGTGTGTCGTTCGCTGATCTGTATGCGCTGATCGGTCCGGAAGCGACCGGGTTCACGAACTGGGCGGACGCCAATGGGTTGTCGGCCGAGCTCGGTGGTGCCGGCGATCTGCCGGATGCGCCGTTGGACATCTTCGGTCCTGGTGAGGAGTCGGGCACGTTCGACAGCTTCGTCGAGATCGTGTTGGAGGACTTCGCCGATGAGCGTGGTCAGGATGCGACGACCCGTCCGGATTACAACCCGTCGGGTGACGACAACGTGATCTTGCAGGGCATCCAGGGTGCCGACACCAGCCTCGGTTGGGTCGGGTATGCCTTTGCTGCCAACGCCGAGGGCGTGAAGCTGTTGCAGGTCGACAATGGTGAGTCGGGTTGTATCGATGCGACGCCCGAGACGATTGCGTCGTCGGAGTACCCGATCGCTCGCCCGCTGTTCATCTACGTCAACGACGCCAGTGCTTCGGAGAAGCCCGAAGTCCAGGCGTTCGTCGACTTCTACATGGCCGACGGTCTCGACCAGGCCGTTGCCGAGGTCGGCTACGTCGCCCTCGCCGACGACGCCAAGGCCGCCACCCGCGCCGCCTGGGGCGGCGACGCTCCGGCTGCCGATGACTCCGGTGATGACACGACCGACGAGATGACCGAGGACGCCGCACCCGCCGATCTGTCGGGTGAGATCGTGATTTCTGGTTCGTCGACGGTGGAGCCGGTGTCGGTTCGGACGCAGGAGTTGTTCAACGAGGTGTATCCGGATGTGAACATCTCGGTGGATGGTCCGGGTACCGGTGACGGGTTCGCGCTGTTCTGCACGGGTGAGACCGACATCTCGGATGCATCTCGTGCGATCAAGGATTCCGAGGCGGAGACGTGTGCGGAGAACGGCATCGAGTTCACCGAGTTGCAGGTCGGTATCGAC
Organism: uncultured Acidimicrobiaceae bacterium; assembly: GCA_963972325.1. Classification (GTDB taxonomy): domain Bacteria; phylum Actinomycetota; class Acidimicrobiia; order Acidimicrobiales; family Ilumatobacteraceae; genus Ilumatobacter. The sequence continues at coordinate 729 of CAXAWD010000168.1, read as the reverse complement.
GGCATCGGTGTGATGACGCACACCGGGAACGCGATCGATTGTGTGTCGTTCGCTGATCTGTATGCGCTGATCGGTCCGGAAGCGACCGGGTTCACGAACTGGGCGGACGCCAATGGGTTGTCGGCCGAGCTCGGTGGTGCCGGCGATCTGCCGGATGCGCCGTTGGACATCTTCGGTCCTGGTGAGGAGTCGGGCACGTTCGACAGCTTCGTCGAGATCGTGTTGGAGGACTTCGCCGATGAGCGTGGTCAGGATGCGACGACCCGTCCGGATTACAACCCGTCGGGTGACGACAACGTGATCTTGCAGGGCATCCAGGGTGCCGACACCAGCCTCGGTTGGGTCGGGTATGCCTTTGCTGCCAACGCCGAGGGCGTGAAGCTGTTGCAGGTCGACAATGGTGAGTCGGGTTGTATCGATGCGACGCCCGAGACGATTGCGTCGTCGGAGTACCCGATCGCTCGCCCGCTGTTCATCTACGTCAACGACGCCAGTGCTTCGGAGAAGCCCGAAGTCCAGGCGTTCGTCGACTTCTACATGGCCGACGGTCTCGACCAGGCCGTTGCCGAGGTCGGCTACGTCGCCCTCGCCGACGACGCCAAGGCCGCCACCCGCGCCGTCTGGAACGGCTGACCGGCGCCCGGTGTTCCCCCGAGCGTGACCCGAGCCGTCCCCCTCGGCTCGGGTCACGCTCAGTTTCGACAGGAGTAGGTTCTTCGCACATGTCCG
>CAXAWD010000167.1:0-7453 GCA_963972325.1 uncultured Acidimicrobiaceae bacterium | reverse complement strand
GCGGGTCTCGCCGCACATGGCATTGTCGAACATCACGGCGTAGTCGCCCAGTTCGCCGTGGCCGGCCGGGCCGCACGCGACGACGGTGGTCGGCCTCGGCTCGTGGGTCGTCGGATCCATCACGTCGAGGTCGAACGACAGCGAGGCGTCCGGCTTGACCGTGAACCTGACGCGGTTGCCGTGGTTCGAGTGGTACGACGAGGTGTTCCGGAGGTGGAAGATCACCTCGGTGCGGTCTTCGCGCAACCGCTTGCCGGTACGAAGCGAGACCGGAACGCCACGCCAGCGATCGTTGTCGATGGACAGGGCGAGCCATGCGAACGTCTCGACATCGGAGTCGTCGTCGACGTCGTCGAGGTCGCGGTATCCGTCGTACTGACCCAGCACGACGTCATCGGTCCGTACTGGTTCGACGGCGGCGAGCAGCGCGCGTCGGGCCTCGTGGTGTGCCTTGTCGCCGTCGTCCTGCGGCGGCTCCATCGTGACCATGGCCAGCATCTGCAGCAGGTGGTTCTGGACGACGTCCGCAATCGCCCCGACCCCTTCGTAGAACGAGCCACGGCCGTCCACACCACCGGACTCGTGCATGATGACGTCGATCGCATCGACGTGGGCGGCATCGAGTGAGTTGTCGACGAGGGGGTTCGCCGCCCGCACGATCAGCATGTTCTCGATCGCCGCCTTGGCGAGGAAGTGATCGACGATGAACAGGCGCTCCGGACCGATCGACGCAGTGATCTCGTCGTACAGCTCACGGGCGCCGGCTGCATCGTTCCCGAAGGGCTTCTCGACCACGAGGTTGGTCGAGTCGGGCAGGTCGGCCCCGGCGATACCAGAGGCGACCGAGCCGAACAGGTCCGGTGGGAGCGCTGCGTACACCAGCGGTCGCCGGCACGAGCCGAGTCGGTCGGCCAGCTCGTCGTACACCGCCTGCTCGGTCGAGTCGCCGGCGAGGTAGGAGAGTTCGACCGATCGGGCGACGGCGAGGTCGACATCGCCGCCGCCCGCCGGTTCGTGGTCGGCGAGCGCGTCCTCGAACATCTCGCGCAGTTCTGCGTCGTTCCGCTCCGAGCGCCCGACGCCGATGACGGGACCGCTCAAGCGACCTGCGGCGGCCAGCTCGTAGATCGCGGGGAACAGCTTCTTCCGGCCGAGGTCGCCGGTCAGGCCGAACATCACCAGCGCGTCGGATCGATCGGTTCGTTCGATGTGGTCGGTGTGGTCGGGCACGGGCGACCGGTACCCGGTCGCTGTCGGGCTCAACCACCGCAGTCGGCGATGGCGGGGGTCAGCGGTCGTGGTCGCCTTGGCGGTAGATCGCAGTGAGGTCGTCGAGCTGCGACTTGACTGCAGGCTTGATCGGCGTCCCGACTGCGGCAACGGAGGCCGCGAGCTGGTCGGGTCGGCTGGCACCGACGATCGGGGCGGTGACGACCGGGTTGGCGAGCACCCACTGGATAGCGAGCGTGGTCATCGGCGTGGCGGCGTCTTCGGCGATGGCCCGAACCGCCTCGACCGTCTCGAACATGCGGTCGTGCCAGTAGCGGCCCTGGTACAGGTCTTGTGCCTTGCCGAGCGTGAACCGGGTGCCTTCGGTCGGGGTTCCGGCTCGGTGTTTGCCGGTCAGCATGCCCGCCGCGAGCGGGTTGTACGGGATGACGGCGATGTCGTCCTCGGCGCAGAGCGGGAAGAGTTCGCGTTCGTTCTCGCGGAACAGCATGTTGTAGCGAGGTTGAACGCTCTCGAACCGGGCGATGTCGTGGAGTTCGCTTCGACCGATGGCCCTGGCGAGTTGGTACGCCATCGTGTTCGAGCACCCGATGTAGCGGACCTTGCCCGACCGGACGAGGTCGTCCATCGCCCGGAGCGTCTCGTCGATGTGGACGTCGGGGTCGTAGAAGTGGATCTGGTAGAGGTCGATGTAGTCGGTGTCGAGTCGGCGCAACGAGGCGTCGACCGCTCGCATGATGTTCTTGCGGTTGTTGCCACGGTCCCACGGCTGCGGACCGCTGTGGCCGAAGCACTTGGTGCCGAGCACGATGTCGTCGCGGCTTCGGTCGCCCCGGGACATCCACCGGCCGATGATCTCCTCGGTGCGACCGATCGTCTCCCTCGGTCCACCGATCGGGTACACGTCGGCCGTGTCGAAGAAGGTGATCCCGGCGTCGTAGGCGGTGTCCATGATCGCGAACGAGGTCTCCTCGTCGCACTGGTACCCGAAGGTCATCGTGCCGAGGCAGAGTCGGGACACCCGGAGGCCGGTACGGCCGAATCGAACATGCTCCATGCGACGACCGTACAAGTCGGGTGCTCGTCGGGTCGATGTCGGCCCGGCCGACGAGCGAGGTCGTCCGTCGTGGGGCCGGCCTGCTACACCTGCCTCCGTGGCGATGGTGTTGGCCCTCGGATCGGCGCTCGTGTACGGCGTGTCCGACTATGTCGGGGGGCGGGCCAGTCGGCGGACGGCACCGGTCGTCGTCTCCCTGCTCGCCGAGGTCAGTCTGTTCATGGTGATGCTCGTCGTCGTACCCGTCGTCGAGACGAACGCACCGTCAGATGCTGCGGTGTGGTGGGGAGTGGCCGGTGGGGTCGCCGGGAGTGCCGGCGTGCTCGGTCTCTACGTTGCGTTGTCGCGCGGCAACATGACCGTGGTCGCGCCGATCACCGGGGTCGTCGCCGCTGCCCTTCCGGTGCTGGTCGGCGTGGCTCTCGGCGAGCGGCCGGGTGGCCTCGCCGTGGGCGGGATCATCGTCGCCATGGTGGCGGTGTCGCTCATCGGCGGCATCGTCGGTGTCTCGCACGTCGAAGCGTCCACGGTTCTGCTCGCCACGGTGGTCGGTGCCGCATTCGGCATGCTCTTCGTCGCGTACTCACGCACCGGCGACGATGCCGGCATGTGGCCGCTGCTGACCGCACGGTTCGGCGCCACGCCGCTGTTGATCGCGGCGTTCCTGGTGATGCGGCGCAGGCTCCGCAACGTCAGGTTCGAGCGCAATGCCCTGCTGCCGGGGATGTCGATCGGGCTGATGATCGGCCTCGCCAACGGCCTGTACCTGCTCGCGGCCCGCCGTGGCATGTTGTCGGTGGTGGCAGTGCTCGTGGCGCTGTATCCGGCGAGCACGGTGGCGTTGGCCTCGGTGCTCGACGGCGAGCGTGCCGGGCGATCCCAGCTGATCGGGATGGCACTCGCGGTCGCGGCCGTGACGATGATCACCGCGGGCTCGTAGCGGTCACCCGGCGGCGTCGATCAGCTCGTCGGCGATCGCGGCGGCACCGGGGTCACCGAGCAGCACCGAGTAGTGGTTCGTGTTCGGTATCCGCTGCCAGCGGTGCCGGGGGAGAGCGGCGACCGTCGCGTCGTCGACGAGCGGCGCGCCGGTGTCGAGCCCCGACTCGGCGAGCACGATGCGGGTGCCCTCGCGCCGCTCGAGCATCGTGCGGAGTTCGGGGTCGACGAGCAGCTCGACGCCGTCGATACGAACGCCGCGCTCGCTGACGCAGCTGGCGAAGCCGCCGTCGACCTCGACGAGGTCGCTCAGTGCGTACCGCTCGACCTCTGGGGACATCAGATCGCTGAACGCCGGGTGATCGGTCCACCCCGAGCGGTAGGTGACGCGGTCGGGCCAGATGCGTCCGAGCCGGGTGATCGCCCCGCCCAGGAGGTCTTCCAACCGGGTCTCCGGCTCGTCTCCGGTCGCGATCGGGATCGAGGGGCCGCCGTCGACCAACACGATGTCGGCGACGGAATCGGGGTGCCGTTCGGCGGCGGCGAGCGCGACGTAGGCGCCCATCGAATGGCCGGCGACGACGGCCGGCCGTGCATTGAACTGCTCGACGACGGTGGCGACGTCGTCGGCGTGCTGCCGGATTCCGAATGGTCCGTCGACGTCGTGGCTGAGGCCGCGTCCACGCAGGTCGACGGCGACGAGACTCACCCGCCCTTCGAGATGGCGGGCGACAGCCGACCAGCTCCAGGCGTTGCCGGAGAAGCCGTGCACGGCGAAGACCACGGGGGCTCCCGGGTCGGCCCGCCAGCGCACGACACCGAGTTCGACGTCGCCGACGTCGACTCGCACGACCTCAGGAGGGAACGAGTTCACCTGGCCCCCATGGGGGCAGGGTATCGCCTCAGCGAGGCTCGCGCGGGAGGCCGAGCACCCGTTCGCCGAGGATGTTGCGCATGATGTCGGAGGTGCCGCCCATGATCGTGTAGCCGGGCGCGTACAGCAGGCCGTGCACGATGTCGTTCCAGACGGTCGCTTCGGCGCCGAACACGCGCGAGACGAACTCGGCGACGCGCCACTCGTGCTCGGTGCAGAAGCACTTGGTCGCCGCCGAGAAGCCACGCGGCGCCTGCTTGAGCACCTCGCGGGTGACGAGGATGCGACCGAGCCGGTAGCCGGTCTCGAGCGCCGCGATCTCCTGGCGGATGCGTGGGTCGGTGGTGTCGGCGCGTTCGACGGCCATCCGGAAGAGCGCCTCGTTGCTGACGAGCCGGTCGATGCCGCCGCGCTCGTGTTCGAGCTGGGTCATCGTCTGCTTGAACGCGTTGCCTTCGATGCCGACCAGGTTGGTGACGGGGACCCGCACGTCGGTGAAGAACACCTCGGAGAAGTGTTGGTTGGTCGTCATGTCCTTGATCGGACGTGCCTCGACCCCGGCCGTGTCCATCGGGACGATGATCTCACTGATGCCCTGATGTGGTGGGCCCTCGTTACTGGTCCGGCAGATCACGTAGCAGTAGTCGGCGACGAGACCGAAGCTGGTCCAGATCTTCTGTCCGTTGATGACGTACTCGTCGCCGTCGCGGACGGCCTGGGTGGTCAGGCTCGCGAGGTCGCTGCCGGCGTTGGGTTCGGACATCCCGATGCACCAGGTGGTCTCGCCGGACAGCATCCCCGGGAGGAACGCCTCCTGTTGGTCGGGGCGGCCGTAGGAGATCAGCGACGGCCCCATCTGGCGGTCGGCGAACCACATCGCGGCGATCGGTGCACCGGCGGCGATCAACTCTTCGCCGATGATCAGCCGGTCGACCGGTGGGCGTCCGCCGCCGCCGAACTCGACCGGCCACGTGAGCCCGATCCAGCCGAGTCCGGCCAGCTCGGCGGCGAACTCCTTGCTGAACCCGTTGATCCACGAGTCGTTGTGGCGGCCGTAGCGTTCGACGGCCGATCGGGCGACCTCTCGGGCCTGGTCGCGTAGTTCGATCTGGGCGGGGGTCCAGCTGAAGTCCATCGTCACGGATGGTAGGGGGTGGCGTCGATCGGCGAGGAGCCATGCGGCCGAATCTCACGGAGAGTGAACACATTGACCGCTGACGTGAGAATCAGGTACCGTGAGTATCCGTTCTTGAGGGGAACCCTATGGTGATCTTGAATTTCCGCCGGACGTCGGCGCCGAGGTTTCTTACGCTGTGGTCCATGAGGTCGCGGAACTCGGTACGGAAGCGTTGGGCAGCGGCGGCGTTCGCGATCGCGGCATGCGGAGCGGTTCCGGCCGGCTCCGTGTGGGCCGATGAACCGGTCGACGAGCCGACCCCGACGGTGCCCGACGAGGACGCCCCGGAACAACCGGCCGACGACGCTCCAGAGACCGGTGAGGTCGACGGAGCCGCCGTCGCTGTTGCCGCTCCTCCGGTGCCGCCGGTGGTCGACGAGCCCGAGGTGGCCGGGGGTGCTCCGCCGGTGCCGCCGGTCGCAGCACCGCAGACCGCGGCACCGCAGGTTGCCGTGGCGGCTCCGCCGGTGCCGCCGGCCGCGTTGATCGAGCAGGCCGAGGCTGCGCTCGACCTGCTCGGCAACCTGTTCTGATCTCGACCGATCGCCCCGTATTCGGCTCGACCCGACGCGGGCCGAGCCGACGGATCAGCGGGCGTCGAGTGCGACGTAATCCCGTTCGTCGACGCCGGCATACCACTGGCGAGGACGCGAGATCTTCTGGGCCGGATCGTTGAGCAGCTCCTGCCAGTGCGCCAGCCAGCCGACCGTCCGCGGGATCGCGAACAATACGGTGAACATGTCGACCGGGAAACCGAGCGCCTGGTAGATCAGGCCCGAGTAGAAGTCGACGTTCGGGTACAGCTTGCGGTCGACGAAGTACGGGTCTTGCAGAGCGACCTCTTCGAGCGCGAGTGCGATGTCGAGCAGCGGGTTCTTGCCGGTCACCTCGAACACGTCGTAGGCGGCCTTCTTGATGATGGTGGCGCGCGGGTCGTAGTTCTTGTACACCCGGTGGCCGAAGCCCATCAGGCGACCTTCGCCGTTCTTCACCGACTCGATGAAGGCGGGGACGTTGTCCTTGTGGCCGATCTCGGCGAGCATCCGCACGACCGCTTCGTTGGCGCCACCGTGCAGCGGGCCGTACAGCGCACTCGCAGCGGCGGCCGCCGACGAGTAGGGGTCGGCCTGGCTGGAGCCGACGACGCGCATGGCGGTGGTGCCGCAGTTCTGCTCGTGATCGGCGTGGAGGATGAAGAGGATGTCCATCGCCCGTTCGAGCCGAGGGTCGACCTCGTAGTGCGGCCCGATCTTCCACATCATGTTGAGGAAGTTGGCCGGGTACGACAGATCGTTGTCGGGGTAGTTGAACGGCAGGCCCACCGAGAATCGGTACGCCATCGCCGCGAGCGTCGGGGTCTTGCCGATCAGACGAACGATCTGGCGGTGGCGGGCATCGGGGTCGTGGACGTCCTTCGCGCCTTCGTAGAACGTGCCGAGCGCCGCGAGCGACGACACGAACATGCCCATCGGGTGGGCGTCGTAGTGGAACCCGTCGACGAACCGCTTGCGCATGTTCTCGTGGATGAACGTGTGGTGGGTGATCTCGTGTGTCCACGTGTCGAGTTGCTCGCTGGTGGGCAACTCGCCGTTGACGAGGAGATACGCGACCTCGAGGTAGGTGGACTTCTCGGCGAGCTGCTCGATCGGGTAGCCGCGATAGCGGAGGACGCCGTTGGCGCCGTCGAGATAGGTGATCTCCGACTTGCACGCGGCGGTCGACATGTACGCCGGGTCGTACATGAACAGCGACGGGTCGAGTTCTCGCAATGCGCTGGAGGGGAACACCCCGCCCTCGATCGGGACGGTGACCGTCTTGCCGGTTCGGTCGTCGGTGATGGTAATGGTCTCGGGCACGTTGCTTCCTTCGTGTCACGCTCGAATGGGACAGGGGCTTGCTCCCCGGCGAACCAATGTATCGGTCAGACCACCGCAGCCTTCAACGAGACGGAACCAGGTTGATCGGATCAACATCGCCGACCACCCGAAGCACCAGATCGCGGCCGCTCGAACCCGTGCGCAGCACCAGACCGTGAGGTTGGGTGAGGCGTCGAAGCGAAGCGGAGGCGGCGCGCTTCGGAAGGCGCAGCCGGCCCGTCGGGTCAGGTGAGCACGCAGCGCGGGTCGAGCAGGCGAGGAGCGCAGGAACGAGCACCGCAGCTCGGCAGGTTCGAGCG
>CAXAWD010000166.1:0-7485 GCA_963972325.1 uncultured Acidimicrobiaceae bacterium | reverse complement strand
ATGGGAGTCCATCTGCTGACCGGTGACGACGAGTCGATCCTGCGTTCCAAGGCGCACGACCTCGTCGCGCAACTCGTCGGCGACGACGACCGCAGCCTGATGGTCGACGAGTTCGAGGGCGAGGAGTACGAACTCCGCGAAGCCGTCGACGCCGCCCAGACACTGCCGTTCCTCACCGACCGGCGGGTGGTCGTGGCCCGTGGCGTCGGCCGGTTCAATGCCGACGACCTGGCGCCGCTGCTCGGCTACCTCGACAACCCGCTCGAGTCGACCGAACTCGTGCTGATCGGCGGTGGCGGACGCATGTCGAAGAAGTTGACCGACGGTGTCAAGGCCTGCGGCGGTCACGTGACCAGCACGAGCCCGCCCAATCGTCCGAAAGACCGTCAGGCGTGGGTGCGTACCGAGGCCGAGGGGCACGGCATCCGTCTCGACGGTGCCGCGGCCGCCCGCATCGCCGAGCAGCTCGGCGACGACGTCGGCCGACTCGAGGGCATCTTGTCGGTCATCCGCTCCACGTACGGCGAGGGCGTCAAGATCTCCGCGGCCGAGGTCGAACCGTTCCTCGGCGAGGCGGGCGGTGTGCCCCCGTGGGACTTCACCGACGCGATCGATGCCGGACAGACCGGCAAGGCGCTCACGCTGATGGGGCGCATGATCCACGGCGGTGAGCGCCACCCGTTGCAGATCATGGCGATCCTGCACAATCACTACGCCAAGGTCGCCCGGCTCGACGGTGCCGACGCCCGCAACGAGGCCGACGCCGCGGCGGCGATGGGCATCAAGCCCGGTTTCCCGGCCAAGAAGGCGTTGGGGAACTACCGGCGGTTGGCCGGCGGGGGAGTGCAGCGGGCGATCCAGCTCCTGGCCAAAGCCGATAGCGATCTGCGCGGCGATACCGACCTCGGCCCCGAGCTGGTGATGGAGGTGCTGGTGGCCCGGCTGAGTCGGTTGGGCGCCCGGCGCTGACGTTGAGCGGCGATGTGGCGGCGGCGATGGGTATCGAGCCTGGTTTCCCGGCCGAGAAGGCGTTGGGGGACTATTGGCGGTTGGCCGGCGGGGGGTGCAGCGGGTGATCCAGCTCTTGGCTAAGGCCGGCAGCGATCTGCGCGGCGATACCGACTTCGGCCCCGAGCTGGTGATGGAGGTGCTGGTGGCCCGGCTGAGTCGGTTGGGCGTCCGGCGCTGACGTTGAGCGGCGATGTGGCGGCGGCGATGGGTATCGAGCTCGGTTTCCCGGCCGAGAAGGCGTTGGGGGACTATTGGCGGTTGGCCGGCGGGGGTGCAGCGGGTGATCCAGCTCTCGGTTGGGCGCCCGACGCCGAGGCTCAGCGGCGAGGAGCAGCCGTGCTCGCCAGCTCGGCCGTGGTGAACGGCCCGACCGCACGGTCTTCGGCCACGAAGTGGTACAGCGCCACGCCGAACACCCCGCGGGTCGCTCCGGCGAACACCGACGCAGCGACGGCGATCACGAGCCCGACGACGACGAGGGCGCCACCGACCACACCCCATCCGGTGCCGCCGACCATGAGCGCCACGCCACCGACGATCGCGACGGCTCCGATGATCGTGAACACGGTGCCGATCCCGCCGATCACGAAGTTGCCGGTGACCTGCTGGCCCCATCGGCTCTTGACGAGTGAACCGGACCGCTTGATCGCGTCGATCGGGCCGATGCCCTCGAGCGCGAGCACCGGGATCACGAGGAACGTCACGAGGCCCCAGATCGCCGCACCGAGCGAGGCGGCGATGCGACCTGCCATGCCGCCCCGGTCGCGCAGCAGGGCGAACGCCACCGAGACGAGGGCGGAGACGAGTGCCCATCCGGCGATGGTGGGGATGCGGTTCTTGGCGATCTGGCGGGCGGCGTCGACGTCGGGCTCACGGCCTTCGAGCGCGTCGTTCGCCGCGGCGGCGAGAATCACGTTGTAGTAGATGACGATGAACGACGCTGCGTACGAGCCGAGTGCGATCAGGACGTACCCGACCACTCGGGTGGCGTCGGGCTCCGCGTTGGCGAGGAACACGCCGGGCCCGGCGAGCACCAGCGCCGCCACGAGCGCAAGCGCGCCTCCGATCAGGGGCAGCTTCGCGAGGCGGGGATGGCGGCGTACGACGGACCACGCCTTCTTGGTGAGTTCCCAGCCCTGCTTCATCTTCGTGAACATGAGCGACACCGTACCCGTGACGCGACGGAGCCCGGGGCGATGTGCCCCGGGCTCCGTTCAGATCTGTGGTCGGGGCGTCAGGCGCCGGCGTTGACCTTCTTCATGAGCCGGCTCTTCTGGCGAGCAGCGGCGTTCTTGTGGATGACGCCCTTCTGGGCGGCCATGTCGATCTTCTTGATCGCGGCGTTGACCTGCTCGTCGTTGCCGTCTTCGCCGATCGTGTTGACGGCTGCCTTCATGCGGCTCTTGAGCTCGCTGCGGACGGCCTTGTTGCGCTCGGCGGCCTTCGCGTTGGTGAGAATGCGCTTCTTCTGGCTCTTGATGTTCGCCACGGGGTGATCCCTCTTCTTGTCGATCGTTCGCCCGATGGGACTCCATCGAGCGGCGCATTGAGACTATCCCCGTGGCCGGAGCAACCCCAACGTCCCGGGTCCGGCCGAGAAACCCGGCGTCCGGGCCGAATCGCGGCTGGTTAGCGTACGGGGCCCATGGGAGGGCAGCGGTACGAAGACCTCACGACGGGCGGGCAGGTCCACCGCCTCCGGCAGGTGGCGCTCGCCGCGATCGAGTCGTACCCGTTCGAGGTGGGGCGCCTCCGCTTGCTCCTCCACGAGTACAACACGACGTTCCGGGTCGACTCGACCGACGGCCGGCGGTTCGCTCTGCGGATCAACACGAACAGTCTGAAGTCGGAGGCGAACCTCGACGCCGAGATCGGGTGGCTCGACGCGATCGCACGTGAGACCGACGTGACCGTTCCGGCCCCGCAGCGCACGAGCGACGGTCGACTGCACACCGAGGTGTGGTTCGAGCCGCTGCAGCGGTCGCTCCCGGTCGTGGTGATGTCGTGGCTGCCGGGCCGCGACCTCGACGACCGCTCGCACGATGGGTACCGGGCGCTCGGCAGGACGATGGCGCACCTCCACGAACACGCGCTCACGTGGACACCGCCGGCCGGCGCCGAGTTCCCCGCCCACGACGACGTCCTGTTCGACATCCCGAACGTGCTCGCCACCGACCATCACCTGCTCACCGACACGTCTCGTGCCGTGTTCGCCGAGGCGCTCGAACGGGGGCAGCAGGCCTACGCGGATGTGCTCGCTGCCGGTCCGGTGATCCCCATCCATGCCGATCTCCACGGCGGCAACGCGAAGTGGTTGCACGGGCGGCTGGCCGTGTTCGACTTCGACGACGCCGCGGTCGGGGCGCCGGCGCAGGACTTGGCGATCTCGGCGTACTACCTGCGCGACGATCTGGACGGCGAGCAGGCGATGCTCGACGGGTACGCGGAGGTTCGGCCGTTGCCCGACACGTCGCCCGACTGCTTCGAAGCGATGGTCGCGGCCCGCAACGTGTTGCTCGCCAACGAGGTGCTGCGCATGTCGACCGCCGACATGCGCGAGATCGCGCCGGTGTTCATCTCGAACTCGGTGCTGCGGCTGCGATCGTTCCTCGACACCGGCATCTATCGGCGCGGCGTCGACGGCGTGGCTCCGCTGCCGGGCTGAGCCCATGAGCAGCTCGGTCAGCCGCTCGTCTCGTCAGGCGGCGGCGTTGCTGCGGTCGTTGCTGCGGTCGTTGGTGGGGCCGGTCCAGTGGATCACGCCGTCGGGGCGGGTCCAGGTGGCGGTGCGATCGGGTTGCACGGTCAGTTCCCACCCGCCCTCGTGGACCAGGTGGTGATGGGTTTCGCAGACCGGAGCGAGATCGTCGAGATCGGTGCTGCCGCCGTGCTGCCACGGGGTGGTGTGATGGATGCGGCAGTCGTCGATGCCGACGTTGCACCCCGGGAAGGCACACGTTGCATGCATGGCTTCGATGGCGGTCCGCTGCTCGGGTGTCGCCAACCGTTTCGCCCGTCCTTCGTCGAGGGCGACGCCGGCACCGTCGAGCACGACCGGGATGATGTCGGCGCCGCAGGCGTGGCGTCGCATCGTCTCGATCGGGACCGGCGTGCCGGAGTCCGTCTCGCAGAGCGACCCGGCCGAGTCGGTCAGGTTGGCGAGGTCGACGTGGACGACGAGTCGGCCGTTGGCTCCCTGTCCGTCGGTCACGGCCTCGACGACGGCGTCGACGGTGAGCCGGTCCCAGCTGGGCTTGGGTCCGGCGGTCTGCTGCGACCGGCGGCGGAGTCGTCCTCGGGCTGACTGGATGGCGGACCAGATTACCCGGTCGGTGACCGGATCGCACTCGATCAGGGTCTTGCACATGCCGGTGGCCGCGTCGGTCCAGCGGGTCACCTTCGACTGCGCCCGCTGCCGCTCGAGTTCGTCCTCCGCCGCTTGGGCGTTGTGTCGTGCCCGGATGCTCCTGGCGAGATCGCGACATCCCTTGCCGAACCGGTCGACGCCCTGCTCGCGAGCCTCGGCGAGCAGTGACTCGGCCTCGCCGACGAACTCGGCTCGCTCGACGTCGTCGAGGTTGCGGGTCGCGTTGGCGATCGCATCGACGTGACCGGCGGTCACCGTGCCGCCGTCGAGCGCGTCTTCGAACGACGGCATCGAGGTGCACACTTCCTCGCGGTCGGCGGCTGCCTTGGCGTCTTTCGACGACTGCCGGCCGTGGTCGGACAGCGCGTGTTCGGGTTGCGAAGCCCGGCCCTCGGCGGCCAGCTGCCGCTGGCGTCGGGTGGCTCGTACCTGGCGTGCGTCGCACCACGAACGGACGGTGGCGATGGCCTCCAGGTATCTCGCCAGCTCGTCGCTGTCGAGAACGTCGGGGTCGGTGTCGCGCACCGTGCTGAGCGCCCGGTCGATCGATCTGGTCGAATCGTTCGGTGGCATGGGTTCCTCCTTTCGATGAGGTGAAAGAAGGGGAAGTCGGTGAACTCCATCATAGTCGAACATGTGTTCGAGAGGCAAGGGAAAACTCCAGGAAATCGACGTCTCTCGCGGTGAGTTCGATGCCGGCCGAGGGACGCAGAAGCGTCGAGGTGGACTCACGGCCCGGCCGCGGTGCGGTGTGACCTCGACATCACAAACCGTGCCGTTCGCGAGTGCTCATCTCGCCGGTTCCGTGGCGGTCTGGGCCGTCGCGGTACTGGAAACATCGCGTGCTGCAGTTGGGCCGTGATGCAGCCCGAGCCGCGCCCAACCGCCAGCGATTATCCGGAGCGCCGTCGAGCGGTCTCCCGGCTACCCCGGCATTCGCGCGACCACTTGCGTCGGACGCGCATGCCGGGCGATCTGCTCGGGTGTCTCACAGTGACCAGTGGTCCAAGTGCTCGTGCTACTACGTCAGCGAACACGAAGGTGAGGAGGCCAAGGCGTATGTTGCCGAGCATCTCGAGAAGGTCCGGGTCGACTCGGAACGATGGACTGTCGAGTACTGGTGCCCGCTCTACGGAAAGCAGTGGTTGAGCGATCAACCGTGGGGGGAGATGCACGGCGGTGGGCCTCTCCGCTTGCGCACCTTCGAGCGCGTTCGCCGCGGGGTGAAGATGTCGCTCTACGCCGTGTCCTCGTTGTTGCCTGCTCGACCCGAGGCTGACGAACATGTCCAGGCGTTGCTCGATTCGCTCGGCTCGTGCCAGGAGATGTAGCGCCGAACTGCCGGTCTGCGCTCTCCTCCGTCCTTTCGGTCGTTGGCGCGGCGATGTGCTCATCGAGCACTCGGCCTGGGCCGCGATGCGGCGCGTTGTGAGCGATTCTGACCGTGATTCTGCGTATCGAAGTGTGCGGCCGGTGGCAGGTCCCGAGGAGTCGTCGAATCAATCTGCGATTTCGTCTGCGATCGCCGACGGGAAGTCTCGTTTGGTGTGGGGGACTCGCCAGACGTCTACGACGTCTTCGTCGGTGACGTAGAACACCAGATAGGGAAAGCGAGCTATCGGTCGGACACGTAGACCAGGAATCTCCAGTTCGTATGCAAATCGAAGACTTCCCGACTGCGGCGACCGAGCGATCTGGCCAACTGCGCGCTCGATCGCGTCGATGAATCGAAGAGCGACGTCTGCGCCGGACTCGCTGCGGTAGTGGTCGGCGGCAATGTCGATGTCGGTCGCCGCGCGCTCGCGCAGTTGGACTGAGCGGGCGGCCATGGTGATCAGACGTCGGATCGGATGCGATCACGAAGCGATGTGAAGTACGGCGCATCCGCGATCGGACCGGGATTCGACGCGGCTCCGTGGAGGAGCACACGGCGAAGGTGTTGACGGTCTCTGTCCCGCCTGATGAGGTCGCGTACGTACTCGCTGGTGGATCCGTAGCCGCCATCGGTGACCTGTTCGTCGACGTAGGACTTGAGTTCGTTCGGGAGCGACACGTTCATCGTCGACACGATCTCGGAGTATCGCGGCTTGGCAAAATTCTGCCATCGGCTGGGCGGAGCGTGAACGTGATTTCGTGACGCCGCACCCGGGCCGAAACCGCACGCAATCATGTCGATTCGACTCGTGACTGTGCGGAGCGGCATGTGGCGGTGCGGATGCGCTGGAAGGGAACCGTCTGCTTCGGTCAGCGGTCGCGAGCTATGCGTTTGGTGATTGTCCCTGCGCTTCGCAGAGCGCCTTGAAGTGCTGGTGTTGTTTGGCCATGCCGCGACGGATCATCGGCCGGAGCACCGGAAACAGCACCGCCATGATTCCCTTCGGCTTGGGGTCGAACTCGCCGTGGACGAGCGTGCCCGAAGCGGTCTCGGTGAACGTGAATGCGATGGCGAGGTCCATTCGTTTGCTCGTCGCGCTGAACTCGAGGCGTGCGGGGCGTTCGAACACGGTGATCGTCGACTCGATCTGTCCGAGCGGGGGCCGTGGTAGGTGACGAACTGCGAGCCGTGCCCGACGGGTTCGTCCGTAGACAACTCGGCGCGCGACACGTCGTCGTTCCACTGTGGCTCGTTTCGGACGTCAGCCATCAGGTCGAATGCCGTCGTGGCTGCCGATCCGATGCAAAGAAGCCAGGCCGATCTTGGCTCAATGAGGACGCCGAGACCGCCGGTTGGAGGTGTGGTTGAGAGCGGTGAGGTCAGCTGTCGCTGACCATTGGACCGTCAGTCGCGCTTGCGATCTTCAAGATGGTGGTACACAGAGTTGCCGGTCATGCGGCCACCACCGTCGCCAGCGCCCGGGCCGCCTGCAAGCGGTCCTACGGTCTCCCGGATCTCCGATGCGAGTTGGTCCCCGCTGTGTTTCGAACGTCGGTCGGAGTCGCTGGACCGAAAGAGTGCTCGGAAGAACCCGCGAAGAGACATGCGTTCGACCGTAGGAGCACACTGGTGAATATGCAAGGGCATGCCGACCGGGCATGCCGCCCAGCCGACTGTGCGCATCGGAGTAGAGCCTCCTGGTCCACGCATATCGCTCGGCGAACCTCCGCTC